>CAZFJD010000019.1:0-19844 GCA_964518775.1 uncultured Syntrophaceae bacterium | reverse complement strand
CCATATCCCCGAGAACGTGCAGTGGGAGCAATAATCTCTGCGACCGTTGCATAAAGCACAGAAGAGGTGCCATTCAGCACGATTCCAACAAAGGGGAGAAGGATCCAGACGATCGAAGATGGAGAGAGAGTTAAGGAGAGAATTCCAGCAGCAGTCAAGACCTCTGTACCAATCACCATAGGGATGATTCCAAACCATTCGGCCAAAATCCCGCAGACAAACTTCCCCACGGCTCCGCCCGCAAAGAGAAGCGTGAGGGCAAAACCAACCTGGGCAACAGGAATTCCCTTCTGTAAAAGAAGAAAAGGGAGGAAAGTGAGTAAGGCGCTGCGCGTCGAGGTGTCGATCACACCGATGGTTAAGAGGGCTGAGAAGCTTTTGACATCTCCAATCCCCCAACCTCTTCTTTTTGGTTTGAGCGTCTCTTGAGGCTGCGACAATAAAGAATCGTCGGTCTTCTGCTTAGCGAGTACCCAAAGGAAGACCCCTGTCAAAAACCCTCCTATAGACAGGGTGAAAATCGCCTGTCTCCAGCCCCAGAGGTTGATCATCAAGGTCAAGAGGAAAGGCAAACATACCTTTCCCATATCGCCGGAAAAATTATAGGTCCCCATGGCTGCCCGGCGACTTGAAACTTCGAAGGCCCTGGAGAGGAGCGAAGAACTTAAGCTGTGCTGGCCAGCAGCCATTCCCTTTGCAAAAATGAGGGATAGGAAAATGGCCCGAAAAGTATAAACTTTACTCAAAAGCAGAAATCCACCGGTTAGGCCAAAAGTTCCTACTGCAATTACGGTCAGTTCTCCAATCTTCTCTCCTAATAGACTGAGTGGAAATTGCGGGAGACTCATCGACGCAGAGAAGACCCCTTTGAGCAGGCCAATTTGGCTGAAGGAAAGGGTTAACTCAGCAGCGATGAATGGAAGAAGGAGATAGATGGAATCTGTGAAGCCATCATCAAGAAAATGGAAGGCGCAAAAAGAGAAGAGGGAACGGGCTTTTTTCCATTTTTCAGGGTTATTCAAATTTACCCTCAAGGCTTTTCCCAGCGTGCAACCACAAATGCACCGGTGTCTAATCTATTCCTTTCTCCTTCACGTTCAATTTCAGGCACACGATCAGGATCGTCCTCTTTTTGAAAATGTATTGCCGTTTTGATCACGCCATCAAGAGGCGCAAGCGATCGCAATTCATCCGGAGACCTAAAGATCGCCTTTTCAAATAAGCTGTGCGCCTTCCTCGCCTCAGCTCTCCTACGGGATGCCCATGGACTAAGGCTATTCAAGGTAGCCACCACAACACATCCTCCTTTTTTGGTCACGCGAAATAGCTCTCTCACAGCATCTTTTGCATCCTTAATGAATTCAAGGGCGGTGACCGAAACTACCTTGTCAAAAGAGTTTTTTTGAAAAGGAAGGGTTGACATATCGGCCAAAACCATTTGGAGGGGATATCCCTTTGTTTTCTGTGCTGCCCGAGTCAGCATGGGCAGAGAGATATCGAGGCCAATAACGTGTACACCAAAAAAGAGGATGTCGAGGGTGAAAACTCCAGTGCCGCAACCAGCATCAAGTATGATCTCTCCAGGAAGGGGTCTCAATAGATCTAAGATGAGCTCCTCCTCATACTTCTTTACAAGAGCACCAATGGGAGTTGTGAACCATTCGTCATACCGCTCGGGCCAGTCATCAAAAAGTTTGCTCTCTTGAGGCATGTCACTTGAAATTCAAGTGTCGATTTTTCTTGATCTTAGGAATGGGGTTGAAGTGGACATCCGTGCACGTCTCTCTTCGGCATAGTCTGGAAAGCTTAAAACTTAAGAGATGGCTTATCTTTCTTCATCTCCGAAGGCGCTCTTATAGACATGCCTGGCAAATTCGCTAAGATGGCCAAGATCGTAAGCAGTCTTCGTATCTAATTCCTCCCAAACGTCTTCGGCCAGATCCCAATCCCCCATCGTCAGATTTTCCTCGAGTTGATCCATTCTTTTTACGCCGATGATAATTGATGTGACCCTCTTATCGTGGAGAATCCACGAGAGGGCGAGTCTTACGGGTGAAATTCCAGTTTTTTTGGAAATCTCGGTGACGATGTTGGCGACCTCAAAAGTTCTTTGATGCCAAAATCGTGCTCCATCGATCTCAGTCCGATAGAACAGGCGAGTACCTTCTGACGGCTTTCCCCCTTTGTGATACTTGTTGAGAAGCATTCCTGCTCCGAGGGGACTCCAGCTTGTGAAACCCATACCCTGGTCTTGACAAGCGGGCAGGATCTCCCGCTCCGCATCTCGGTTGATGAGGTTGTACATATATTGTCCGCATACCAACTTCTCAAGATTGAGCAGGGCGCTGATCCCATTCGCCTTGAGAATCTGCCAGGCAAAAATGTTGCTGCATCCAAGGTAGCGCACTTTTCCTTGACGAACAAGGTCGTTGAGGGTCTGCATCGTTCCTTCCCAAGGCGTAAAGGGATCGGACCCATGAATGTAATAGAGATCAATATAATCGGTCTTCAAGCGTCTTAAACTTGCCTCACATGCCTCTATGATATGTTTGCGCGACAAACCTTTCGAAGTAGGAGACGTTCCAGTTCGGAATAGACATTTGGTGGCAAGGACAATATCATCTCGTTTCTTATCTCTTAATGCCTCACCTACAATTCCTTCAGAGGCACCCCCCGCATAGATATCCGCTGTGTCGATGAAATTGCCACCAGCCTCCAAATACTTGTGGATTAGTTGGATAGAGGTCTTGCTATCACAACCCCAATCTTTTGCACCAAAGGTCATGGTTCCCAAACAGATGCGGGAGACCAAAAGTCCTGTCTTGCCTAAGTAGCGATATTTCATAAATTCCTTCCTTTGAACAATTTTTTATGAGAGTTTCAATCCCCAAACGATACTCATAACATTAAAAGTAGACGAAAGAAAGTATAATTTCCCTTTATGAAAAATGGAGAGAATAAACGAAGAAGTGCAGGAAGGGAACTAAGAAGATTTTTCCAAAAAGCAATTTTATCTCAATAGCTTACCTATGATCAATCCACAACAGATGTTGATTGCCTGTGGAATTTTTTCTGCACGGTCTTGATATTGGCTTATCCGACCATTTTGCCCAAAAAGTGGGCACGTGCATGTCATTAAAAAGAATAATAAATCTTGGAAATCTCTGCTACCCTGGATCATCCAGCCCAAATCTTTCTTTCAGAATCTGCATTGCCTCTTCACGGGTCTTGATCTCACCCTCCACCTGTTTCTCACGGATGATGTTTAAGATTTGACCTACCGTCGGTCCGGGTCGATAGCCCAGGGCCATGACATCGTTGCCAGTAACGAGGGGAGGCGGATGGACAATCTCTTTTTCCTTGAAAAGATCGAGGATCCGAAGAGAGTGGTCTTCGACAACTTCGTCGATCTGAATGGATAAGATACCTCGGCTTGCTTCCTTATCAGCCAGGGTGAGGATGACGAGTAGGGGAGTTTCTTCTCTTATCTGATTGACCAACCGTTTGAGAGCGGGTTCTTTTGTCTCTCGTGATAGATTGAGAATCCTCATGTGGTGCTGAATGAGACGGAGAACCCTGTGGCTCATCGTGTTGGAGAACCTTAACCTCTCCATGATTCTTTCGGCCTTCTGGCATGAGTATGCCTCATGATAGTAGAAATGAACTCTTCCTTTCTCATCTTTTGAATAGGTGTCCTGCTTTCCGATATCGTGGAAGAGGACGGCATAATATAAGGAGAGCCGATCATCGTCTGAAAGAGAGATGCCCCTCCGATTTTGAGCAATCCATTCAGAAGCCCATGATATTTTTTCAATCATAAGAAAGGTGTGGGAGAGGACGTCGAGGTGGTGGTGCTCGTTTTGACCAAGATTTTCCAATCCCTTTACCTCCGGCATGAGAACGAAGAGAAGACCCAATTCACCAAGACTCCTTATCCCAAGTTCTGGCCGAGGGGAGAGAAGAATCTGATCCAGTTCCATCTTGATTCGTTCACCAGGTATTTTCTGAATTTTTTCAATTTTCGCAGAGATTTCTTCCTTCAATTTTGGGTCGACGGCGAAGCCCTCAAGGGTGCAGAGGTAACGGATGGCTCGAAGCATCCTTAAGGGGTCCTGATCAATGGATTGATCTGAGACCGTACAGATCAATCTTTTTCCAATATCATTGAGAGCTCTTTCAACGAAATGGAATGTTTCATCCCGGATGGAAAAGGCAGTGGCATTTATTGTGAAGTCCCTTCTCTGAAGATCCTCTTCGATCGTCTCCCCTTGGAAGATAGTGAGATCAATCGACATGTTTTGTTTGATAACTCTATAGGTGATGGTATCCATCTCCTCTTTTCCGATTTTGAAGAAACGGAGATGGAGGGCCTCCTCGATCATCGGGATAAACGAAGAGTATTCTTTTGGCAAGGCGAAGTCATAGTCCCTTCTATGGGTCCCAAGCAATAGATCACGGATATACCCTCCAACCAAAAAAATGGGGATTTTTTTCTCCTTCGCCAGATCCGACAGTTTAGAGAGGATCGGATCTTTGGAGATTTCCCTCCCTATTTCTCTTGCACCCATCTCTGGTTCTGGTTTGATAATGTTCTTTTTTTATGATAACTTACTTTTGACAAGCATAGTTGATCGCAGGGGGTATTGTCAATTGGGTAAGACGATCAGGGAAGAGTTAGAGGAGCGCGAGAAGCTGATCCTCTCCCCTTTTGCGACACTCAGTTCAGAGACGAAAGGACGCCAATTCTATGAGGACGAGTGCCCGCTCAGGCCAGCCTTTCAGCATGACCGGGACCGAATCATCCATTCCAAATCTTTCAGAAGATTGAAGCATAAAACCCAGGTTTTTCTTGTACCAGCAGGCGATCACTACCGAACACGATTGACTCACACCCTCGAAGTCTCCCAGATTGCTCGAACCATTTCCAAGGCCCTCACCCTCAATGAGGATCTGACAGAGGCCATTGCACTGGGCCACGATTTGGGTCATACCCCATTTGGACATGCGGGCGAAGAAACCCTCAACGAGATCGTTCCGGGCGGATTTAATCACGCCGACCAGAGTTTGAGGGTTGTTGATCTTTTGGAGAGGGATGGAAAAGGTTTAAATCTTACGTTCGAGGTGAGGGATGGCATCTTAAAGCACACTAAAGGAAAGGGGGAAATCCTCTGTGAGGATTCTTCTGAGATGGGTTTCACCCTTGAGGGCCAAGTGGTTCGAATTGCCGATATCATTGCTTATGTGAATCATGATATCGACGATGCCATCCGGGGAGGGGTGATTTCCCAGAGCCACATTCCCAGTGATTGTTTGAGATGTTTGGGCGATACGCATTCGAAGCGGATCAATACGATGGTGAATAGCATCGTTTCAGAGACCCTTCGGTCAGGAGGCCAGAGGCTTTCCATCTCCGAAGAAGTCCTATCGGCCATTTGGGATCTCAGAGAATTTCTATGGGATCGAGTCTACGAGAACGAGACCGTCCATGCAGATTTTCACAAGGCGGCCAAGATTTTGAGGGAACTTTACCGATATCTCATGGATCATCCAGACGATTTCTTAACATTGGTCGAAAATAAGTCGCTCTATGACTCATTGGAGCGATGTGTCTGCGACTTCTTGGCTGGCATGACGGACCGCTATGCGTTTAATCTTTATGAGAGACTTTTCCTCCCTCTTCCCTGGAAGATCGTATGACATTGAGAGAGCGGAAGGCTCAGCCGAAAATTGCTCGGTCAAGGAAGGAACCCATCCGGGTGATCATTCTCGGGGCTGGGGGAAGAGACTTCCACAATTTCAATACTTTCTTCAGGAACCGAACCGATTATCGAGTGGTTGCTTTTACTGCCACGCAAATCCCGTTCATCGCCAACCGAACCTATCCTCCGGAACTTGCTGGAGCTAATTACCCAGAAGGGATTCCCATCTATCCTGAAGAGGAACTTCCTCGCCTCCTCTCCGAGAATCGCATTGATCGGGTCATCTTCTCCTATAGCGATGTCTCCCATGAACAAGTAATGGAAAAGGCCTCCTTGGTCCTTTCAAAAGGCCAGGACTTTGTGCTCCTCGGACCCGGAGAGACGATGATCAAGAGTAAACTGCCAGTCATTTCCGTATGCGCCGTCAGAACAGGCTGTGGGAAGTCGGTCATTACGAGAAAGCTGGCCTCCTTTTTGAAAAGCAAAGGTGTCAGGGTATCGGTGATCCGTCATCCCATGGCCTATTGTGAATTTAAGCCTTTTTCTCGCTTCTCAACGATGAAGGATGTGGATGAAGAGGCCTGTACCATCGAGGAGAGGGAGGAATTTGAACCCCTTGTCGAGATGGGAATCACGGTCTATGCCGGCGTGGATTACAAACAGGTATTGAGACAGGCAGAGAAAGGGAGTCAAGTGATCCTCTGGGACGGAGGGAACAACGATTTTTCTTTTATTAGACCGGACTTAGAGATTGTGCTTCTGGACGCCCTCAGACCAGAGCATGAAAGGCTCTATTATCCAGGGGAGGTGAACCTAAAGAGGGCCGATCTTCTCATCATCACAAAGGTGAACGAAGGCAGCGAGGCATCCCTGGAAAAGATTAAGAAGAATATCTCCATAGCAAACCCGAAGGCGAGGGTCCTGGAGGCACCTTCGGTAGTCCGTCTGGATCACCCGGAGCGGATCGAAGGCAGAAGGGTCTTGGTCATTGAGGACGGGCCGACCATCACCCACGGAGGCATGCCCTACGGCGCAGGTGCATCCGTTTCAATCAAACTGGCTCGGGAGCTGATCGACCCGAGACCTTACGCTGTAGGTTCATTGAAAGAGGTCTACGAGAGTTATCCCCATATCGGCCATGTGCTTCCGGCCATGGGTTATTCAGAGGAGCAAATAAGAGATCTTGAGGAGACCATTCGCCGGTCCGCCTGTGATGCCGTGGTCATTGCTACCCCAACGGACCTCAGAAGAAAGATTAGGATCGATCCACCCACGGTGAGGGCCACGTATGATTTTGATATCGATCTCAGCTTTATCATCGAATGGTTGATCGACAAGAAGGGGCTTTCCTTGACCCGTTCGACGGCGCCAGCCCCGTCTTTGAAGACGGGGTAGAAGAGCACTGCTCAGGGTCAACCCTGAGCCTTCGGCCCGAGCGGCTCGACTGAGCTCGCCGAAGTCTCAGACCGAGGGCAAGCCCCAGCCTTCAGGCAGGGGAGTCGAAGGGTTGACATTATAAATCCCTTGTGCTAAGAATGACTAATGCATTAAAAAGGTTAGCACAATCTGCATTTCTCCATAAAAAGGGAAACGGGAGTGGCAAAGGAAATCTTAATTGCTGACTCGGATAAGGCCGAGCAGGAAGAATTTAAAAAGATTTTCGAAGCTACTGACTATAACCTCGTCTTCTCGGAAAGCGGGCAACACGCCCTCCTTCGGGTAAAACTTTTAAAACCTGATTTAATCATTGCAGGAGCTTCTCTAAAAGAGAAAAGCGGTCTGGATGTGTGCAAGACCATCAAGGCGGATCCAGAATTTAAACATATTCCGGTGATTCTTCTCTCAAATATTTTTAAGGAAGTTTCAGAGGATGAGCGTAAACGTGTCCGGGCAGACGGAGTCATTACCAAACCCTTTCATGAGGATGAGATCCTCAATTTGGTAGACCGCCTGATTGAGGAAGGGGAGATGGGAGAAACGAAGGAAAAGCTTGTCGGAAAAGAGAAAGAATGGAGATCGATTCCGGATATTGGGAAAGCTCCTCCACGAAAGGAAGAGGAGCTTCGGTTAGATGAAATCGGAGAGGGCGAAGAGGAGCAGATCATCGACTTGGTCGATGTCGTGGAGGAGCCCGAAGCGAAGATGAGTATCGATGATTTCATCGCCCCTGAAAAAGAAACACCCTTCACTGGAATCACGCCTTTGGAATCGTGGGAAAAACTGATAGAGGAAGAAAAGCCCGTTGACCGGAAATTCAAATTTGGTCCTGATGAAAAGGAGTTGAAGGCGAAGGGGCGACCTCTTCAATTGGGTGAGGAGGTTATGCCCGGCGGGGAGGTTTCAGAAAAGGAACTTTCTGAGAAGATGGAACTGGAGGAAATCCTTCAAAAAGTTGAACAGTTGGCACCTTCGATCGAGAAGGAGTGGCCTCCAGAGTTAAGAAAGCCGACTGCAGAACCGACTGCAAAACCGGTCATGCCAGCCATTGAAGAACCTCCAGAGAAATATGCGGGCCTCGCAGAGTTCGAAGCCGCCCTCAAAAGGGGAATCGGCGCCGAATTGATGGAAAAAGAAGCTCAACCTCTTGAGGTCGAGGAGCCGAAGAAGGAGGTTCCGAAGAGGGTTGCTCCGGCTAAGCCGCCTGCTGAGAAAGTCATAGAGGAAGAACTGGAAGAGGTGGAAGAGGAAGCGCTGGAAATAATAGAAGAGAAAGAACTGGAGGTATTGGAGGAGAAAGAGCTGAGAGCATTGGAAGAACAAGCCTTGAAGGAATTCGAAGGGGAAGAACTGAAAGAAGTGAGAGAGGAAGCGCTGGAGGAAGCGGAGGAGGAAGAGATTGTAGAAGCTCTCTTCGAGGAGATGGAGGAGAAAGAGGTCCGCGGTATCGAGGAGGTTAAAGAGGAAGCGATTGAGATCCTCGAAGAGGTGGAAGCTCCAGAGGTTGAAAAAGAGAAAATTCCGATCCTTGAGAAACTCGAGGAAGAGAGGATCGAGCTATTTGAGGAGATAGAGGCACCGGAGATTCCGAGGGAAGAGGTTGTGGCCTTGGAAAAGCCGAAAGAGGAAAGAATCGAACTATTTGAAGAGGTAGAGGCTCCAAAGATTCCGGCAGAAGAGGTGAGGATGGTTGAAAAACCTAAGGAAGAAAGGATTGAAGTTTTTGAAGAGGTCACCGCTCCCGTTCTCCGAAGAGAAGAGATGATCCCACCTTCCTTGGCAATGGAACGACAGGTGGAAGAGGTCATCTCCAAAGGGGCCCGGGAGATGATGGAAGGATTCATCACAAAACTTGTCCCGGAGATCACACAGAGTATTATCAATCTTACGATCGATCGGATTGAGCGGATGGTGAGAGAGATCGTTCCGGATTTAGCAGAGAAGATGATTCAGGAGGAGATCAAACGGCTTCAGAAGGGAGAAAAGGGATAGGGAGGGAGAAGGGTGCATCAATGGCCTCAAAGGTCTTGGACAAATCTTACAATCCCCACCAGGTGGAGGGAAAATGGTATCGCTATTGGGTGGCACGCGGCTACTTCAGAGCCGATGAAGATTCAACACAGGAATCTTACTCCATCGTTATCCCACCGCCAAATGTCACTGGCTCACTTCATATCGGACACGCCCTAAATAATACTCTACAAGATATCCTCATACGCTTTAAAAGGATGCAGGGCTATAATGTCCTCTGGATGCCAGGGACCGACCATGCTGGTATCGCCACCCAGAACGTCGTTGAGAAACAACTCCTTGAAGAAGGCCTTGACCGTCATGCCTTGGGGAGGGAGAAGTTTATTGAGCGCGTGTGGGAATGGAAGGAGCAATCAGGCGGGACGATCATCGGCCAATTGAAGAAGTTGGGGGCTTCCTGTGATTGGAGCCGTGAGCGGTTTACCATGGATGAAGGTCTCTCCGAGGCAGTCAAGGAGGTCTTCGTTCGTCTTTATCAAGAAGGTCTCATCTACCGCAGCCATTACATTATCAACTGGTGTCCCCGGTGTCAGACTGCTCTTTCCGATTTAGAGGTGGAGCACCAGGAGGTTTTAGGAAAGCTCTATTACCTGAAATACCCCTTCAAGGAAGGGAATCGTTTTGTTGTGGTAGCAACGACCCGGCCGGAGACCATGCTGGGTGATACGGCTGTGGCGGTTAACCCAGAAGACCGACGTTACCAGGAAGTCATTGGGAAGAGAATTATCCTTCCAGTTCTCAACCGAGAGATTCCCCTCATCGCAGATCCCTATGTAGATGTCGAGTTCGGGACAGGGGCCCTCAAGATCACTCCTGCCCACGATTTTAATGACTTTGAGATTGGATTAAGTCACGGCCTCGGACAGATCAAGGTGATCGATGAAGAGGGCCGAATGAATGAGAACGCAGGTCCCTATCGAGGCATGGACCGTTTTAAGTGTCGGAACCGGATGGTCGAAGATTTTCAGAGAGAGGGCGTGCTGATCAAAACGGAAGATTACCATCACATGGTGGGCCACTGCTACCGTTGTAAGACGGTCGTCGAGCCGAACCTTTCCCTCCAATGGTTCGTCAGAACCAAACCGTTGGCTCAAGTAGCGATAGAAGCCGTACGGGACGGCCGCACTCAAATCATCCCTGAGGTCTGGGAGAAGACCTATTTTGAGTGGATGGAGAATATACGGGATTGGTGCATCTCTCGGCAGATCTGGTGGGGTCATCGGATTCCTGCCTGGTATTGCGATGCTTGCGGAGAGGTCATTGTGGCCAAAGAGACACCAAGCTCCTGCCCAAAATGCGGTTCGGATCGCTTAAGACCGGAGGCGGATGTCCTGGATACGTGGTTCAGTTCTGCACTCTGGCCATTCTCTACCATGGGGTGGCCGAAAGAGACAAAGGAGTTGAGGCGGTTCTATCCGACCTCTGTTCTGGTGACAGGGTTCGATATCCTCTTCTTCTGGGTGGCCAGGATGATGATGATGGGCCTCAAGTTTATGGGTGATGTCCCCTTCAGACATGTTTACATTCATGGTCTGGTGAGGGATGAGAGGGGTGAGAAGTATTCGAAGACCCGCGGCAACGTTGTGGATCCCCTCGATCTGATCGAGCGTTTTGGTGCGGATGCCCTCCGTTTCACCCTTGCTGCGTTAACCATGCCTGGAAGCGACCTGAAGCTCTCGGAGGCGAGGGCAGAAGGTTACCGCCACTTTGCCAATAAGATCTGGAATGCCTCCCGTTTCGCGCTCATGAATTTAGAAGCTTTTGAGATGGCGACCGTGCCGACCGTTTCGGATCTTGCGGATTACAGCCTGCCCGACCGGTGGATTCGGGGAAGACTGAATCAGGTCATCCGTGAAGTTGAGAAGGCATTGGAGAATTATAAATTTAATGAAGCCACACATATTCTCTACCAATTCATCTGGCACGAGTTCTGCGACTGGTATCTCGAATTGATCAAACCTTACCTCTATCAAGATCAGGATAAAGAAAGAAGGGCCCTCGCTCAGCAGACACTTTTGAGAGTCCTTGACGACACATTAAGATTGCTTCATCCTTTTATGCCGTTCATCACTGAGGAGATTTGGCAACAACTTCCTTTGAAAAAAGAGGATGGAACGATCATGAGGGTTCATTTTGCAAGGGCCGATGAGCGATTTGATGATGATCAGGCTGCAGAAGAGATGGCCCTGGTGATCGAAGTCATCACCGCGCTTCGCAACATCCGCGGAGAGATGAATATCCCGCCAGGAGAACAGATTACAGCCTTTCTTCGTACAAAAGATTTTGAAATCGAAAAGAAGCTCCAAAGAAACTGTTCCTTCATCCAAAATTTAGCTAAGGTGAATGAAATCAGGATTGGAGATCAGGTTGAAAAGGCAGCTTACCATGCCTTCGCTGTCGTCCGAGAGGTAGAGATTTTCATTCCTATGGATCGATCACGAGTGGAGGAGGAGGCCAAAAGACTCGAGAAAGAAATATCTAAAATCGAGAAGGAGATTACCTTCGTGAATAAGAAGCTTTCGAATGAACAGTTTCTATCCAAAGCGCCCAGGGATGTGGTCGATGAAATGAGAGAGAAGGCATTGCAATATCAAGCGATACAGAACAAATTGGAAGAGAGCCTCAGGAAGATCAAAGAAATTCTAAGTCATTAAGTTATTCAGTCATTGGTCATTCAATGACTTAATGACTAATGACTCAATGACGGGTGGTTTTAGAGGGGAAGCAATGAAGATGGATATTGAGAAGGTGGCAAGGCTGGCTCGGCTTGAATTGTCTGAAGAGGAAAAGGTGACATTTGGAAATCAGCTGGAACAGGTCCTCACCTATATGGAACAGTTGAATCGGCTCGATACCGCTGGCGTCGAGCCCACTTCCCATGCCATTCCCATCTATAATGCTTTCAGAGAAGATGAGACAAGATCCTCCTTTCCACAAGAGGAAGTCTTGGCCATTTCTCCTGATCAGGAGGATGGGCACTTTAAGGTGCCGAGGATCATCGAGTAAGAAAGAGACGCTAAGCGCTTAGCGCTATGCGCATAGCTGTAAGAGATAAGAGTTTATGGAACTGTATCAATTGACCATTCACGAACTCCACGATCTCTTAATTAAGAAAGAAGTCACTTCAAGAGAGGTGACCGAGGTGCTCTACCGCCGAATCAGAGAGATGGATGGAAAGATTGGGGCCTATCTTATGCTGACAGAAGCGGAGGCGTTCCGTCAAGCAGATCAAGTGGATCGTAAGATCGCCAGAGGAGAAGGGATTGGAGATTTGGCAGGCATTCCATTGGGGCTCAAAGATATCCTTTGTACAAAAGGGGTGCAGACGACCTGTGGTTCCAAGATTCTCGAAAATTATGTTCCATTTTATGACGGGACCGTTGTTAAAAAACTCAAAGAAAAAGATGTGGTGATGTTAGGCAAACTGAATATGGATGAGTTTGCCATGGGATCTTCTACAGAGAATTCAGGATTTCAGATCACCCGCAACCCATGGGATCTCAGCCGGATCCCAGGAGGCTCCAGTGGTGGTTCCGCAGCAGCCGTGGCTGCCGACGAATGTGTCGCTGCCCTCGGGACAGATACAGGAGGTTCGATCCGTCAGCCTGCAGCCTGTTGTGGAGTAGTTGGAATGAAACCGACCTACGGCAGGGTTTCGAGATATGGTTTGGTGGCTTTCGCTTCCTCGTTAGATCAGATCGGCCCGATCACGAAGGATGTGGAGGATTGTGCCATTCTCTTGAAGGGGATCAGCGGTTATGACCCCTATGACTCCACTTCTGTCGATACCGAAGTTCCTGATTATAAGCAGTCGTTCATCAACGATGTCAAAGGGATTCGGATTGGGATCCCTGATGAATATTTTATTGAGGGGATGGATCCCGACGTGGAGAGATCAGTCAGGGAGGCCGTCGAGCTCTTCAGGAAATGGGGGGCGGACGTGAAGAGGATCTCCCTACCCCATACCGAATACTCAGTGGCGATCTACTACATCATCTGTACGGCAGAGGCCAGCTCGAACTTGGCCCGGTACGACGGAGTAAAGTATGGCCTCCGTTCAAAAGGTCATCGTGATCTGATGGAGATGTATACCCAGACGCGGGCAAAGGGATTTGGGAAAGAGGTCAAACGGCGGATCATCTTGGGAACGTATGTTTTATCTGCAGGATATTATGAAGCCTATTACCGCAAGGCCTCTCAGGTCAGAACCTTAATGAGGAATGACTTTGAAGAGGCGTTCCGCCAGGTGAATGTGATCATTGCGCCGACTGCTCCTACGCCGGCATTCCGGATTGGCGAAAAAGTAGAAGATCCTTTACAGATGTATCTGTCCGACATCCATACCATTCCTGTCAATCTCGCAGGCATCCCAGCAGTCTCGATCCCCTGTGGGTTCAGCCGCGACAACCTTCCCATCGGACTTCAGATCATGGGAAAGCACTTCGATGAAGGGATGCTCCTCAGGGTGGCCTACACGTTCGAACAGAACACCGACTTTCATCTCAAGAAGCCTTTAGTTGCTTGACCAGACGGCCGATTTTTTCCTTATTTCTTAGGAAGTTCTCTAAGGTAAGTTAGGTTAAGGTTACGAAGCCCCTGCCTACCGGCAGGCAGGCGTTTGGTTTAGGGTTAAAGGGTTACGTAAAATTCTTAAGGCCGACAACATAACCAAATGACGAAACGGGCATCTTAGCCTTAACCTTCCAGAACCTTTTTAAAAGCCTTTAGCGCCTCCTCGATATCTTCACTGGATACATCCAAATGGGTAACGAGGCGGATCTGTGTCTTGTTGATGGGATGGATGAGAACCCCATTTTCCTTCATTGCTGCTGCAATCTCGGGGGCGTTCGTTCCTGTGTCACCGATACCGAAGATGACGATGTTTGTCTCTACATGTTCGGGATTGATGGAAACCCCCTTAAGTTCTTTTAAAACAATGGCCAGCCGCTTTGCATTCTTGTGATCCTCTTTCAAACGTTCTATGTGATGATCCAACGCATAAATCCCAGCTGCGGCGATGATTCCGACTTGCCGCATTCCGCCCCCAAACATCTTCCTGAAACGATGGACTCGATCGATGAATGCCTTAGATCCTGCAACCAGAGAACCGATCGGAGCGCCCAATCCTTTCGAGAGGCAGGTCGAGACAGAATCCGCCCATTGTGCATATTCGTGAGTACGGATGCCGGTTGCGACTGAAGCATTCCAAAGCCTGGCACCGTCCAGGTGGACTAAGAGCCCTCTGGATCTTGCTAATTGGTAGATTTGGGCCATTTTTTCTATAGGATAAATGGATCCGCCGCCGCGGTTATGAGTGTTTTCAAGACAGATCAATTTTGTCACAGGGAAGTGATGGTCTGCAGATCTGATCGCCTCTTCGATCTGAGAGGCATCAAGAATACCGCGAACACCCTTGAGGCAATAAAACTGAACCCCTGAGAGGGCAGCTCCGGCCCCTCCTTCAAAGTTATAGGGATGAGAGGTCGCTTCAATGATCACCTCGTCGCCAGGCTGAGTATGCGACTTGATGGCCAATTGATTGGCCATCGTTCCCGAGGGGACGAAGAGAGCGCTCTCTTTTCCAAGGAGTTTGGCAACCTTTTCCTGCAGGGCGTTCACCGTAGGGTCTTCGCCGAAGACATCGTCGCCGACTACTGCTTCTGCTATCGCCTTTCTCATGGCAGGAGTAGGTTGGGTCACGGTATCACTTCTGAGATCGATAAAATGTTCCATATTTCGTTTGTCCTCCGGAGGTTAACAAAATACAATGTTAAAAAGGAGGTGTCAAGGTTTAGTATAGTACTGATTTCATTTCTATTGCATTTCCTTATGCGATGCGTTAATTTACGTTTCGAGGAGGTTGAGATTCTATTCATGTTACGATGGGCGATTTGGCTTCTTGCCTTTTCTCTTCTCTTCTTCGGCTGTGCGACGAAAATGACTCACCCCACTCTGCCTCCGCTACCCCCCTATGAAGCCGCGCCAGTTTCTGACATCTCCTTGAGCGAGGAAGTTGAATTGGCCAATGGGTCTGAAGTGAGTCAGGGGGTGGAGGAAGAGGAGGGGATCGCTGAGGAGAAAAAGGAGGAGGTTGTTGAGGAGAAAGAGGAGGAGATCATTGAGGAGAAAGAGGTCAAGGGTCCCCCTCCGGAAGTTGAAAAGATAGAAGTGGCCCATCTCCCACCCTCGCCTCCAGCTTCCCCATTAGTGACTCCGGAAAAATTACTTCTCCCTGACCTCAGCATTGCCGAACTCTTTCTTGGTCCGAAGAAAAGATTGGCGGTAACCATTGCCAATCTCGGGGAGGGGCCACTCCCCATGGGCCTTGGGAATCTTAAGATATTTGTAGATGGGCAGCTCAAAGGAAGTTACCCGTTGAGCAGCCTTTCGGATCGACCCTTCCTGCAGCCCAAGGAGAACATCACTTTTACCACGTCTTTAACTTTTCGCGGCCAGCGTGAGGTTGAAGCCCATGTGGAGGCGGGCGATGAAATGACAGAACTGAATCAAGAGAATAATCATCTCAGGAGGGTGCTGGAGGGTCTGCCCATTGGTCCAGATATCACCATCAAGGATTTGGATTTGACGGAGGATATGGAACTCAGCATCGTCCTTTCGAACGTGGGTGAGGTCGATCTCCGGAAAGGGGTCACGCTTCGAACTCGAGTCTTTGTGAACGGAATAAAGGTTTCAGAATTTGACCATTTCACCTCTTCGGTGTTGAAAGCCCATTCTGCAAATCAGTACAGTATTGATCCGCCTTATCGAGTTGCGATTAGTGGTACCGCTCAAGTGAAGGTGTCCGTTTTGCCAAGAGCGCCTTTGGATGATGTTCGGTTGGAGAATAATATTCTCGAAAGGACATTCATCATCTTTCCATTTCAGGTTGTTCCCCAGGCGAGACTGGAATTTTCTTTTTCTGTTCCATCGATTCGCCCAAAAGAGGAGGGTGAAACGGATAAGATAAAGGCGGAGGCAAGATGGGAGGGGAGTGGTTCCCCCCTGATGCTTTCCTTCAGAGGACCGGAACCGTTCAAGGGGCTTCCAAGCCTCTTGGGTAGAAGTCCCCTGAAAGTGGAGTTTCCTCTCCTTCTTGAGGATGCGCAGAGAGAAACGCTTTGGAGGGTTTCCGTCATCAACCCCCTCGAGAAGAGGGTGGACGGACACTTGATTATTCAACATCCATAATCAGGAGGTCAATTAATACAAACGTAAGAATGGAAGCGATCTATTGGCTGGTAGGCCTGATCATTGCGATGGGTATTGCTCTTTTCGTCTTCATGGAACTCAGGTGGAAAAAGCTCTTTGACGAGGTTAAGAGAGATCAATCCTCCCAAGCGATGTGGACGGTGATGCAGCAGCAGGTGGAGCAATTGAGAGGTCAGATGAGCGACGGTCTGAATCAGAATATTTCTCTGCTCACCGAGCAACTGAGGGTCATCAATGAACAGGTGAATCAGCAGCTTCAGCTCGTGAACCAGCAGCTTCAAAACTCCAGCGGGCAGATCGGACAACGGCTCGACAGCGCTGCCACAGTGATTGGAGAAGTCAGAGAAAACATCGGAAGGCTCTCCAAGGCCAGTGAGCAAATCTACGAAGTGGGTAAGAATATTGCGACCCTCCAGGAGATCCTTCGCCCGCCCAAGTTGAGGGGAGGGTTAGGGGAACAATTTTTAGGGGAGTTGTTATCCCAGATCCTTCCTCCTGAGTTTTTCACCCTTCAATACCAGTTTTCCAGTGGCGAGAGGGTCGATGCAGTGGTGAGGTTGGGCGAGAAACTTGTCCCGATCGATTCGAAGTTTCCCCTCGATAATTTCAGGCGAATCATTGAATCCAGAACAGAGGATGAGAGAAGAACCTATCAGAAAACCTTTCATAAAGATGTGAAAAAGCATATCGATGATATTGCCAGCAAATATATCGTACCTCAAGAGGGCACCTACGATTTTGCCCTATTGTATATCCCTGCAGAAAATGTCTACTATGAGACGATTACAAAGGATGAGTCCTTTGGAGAAGAGAAAGGGATTTTGAATTATGCTCTCGGGAGAAGGGTGATCCCGGTTTCGCCCAACTCTTTCTATGCTTATCTCCAGGTGATCGTCCTCGGGTTAAAGGGATTACAGATTGAGAAAGGCGCGGAGAAGATACTGACTTTGCTGGCGAGTTTAAAAAAAGACTTAGGAGGCTTTCAAGAGGATTTCCAGTTGGTGGGAAAACATATCACCAATGCCATGAATAAGTTTGAGGAAGCGAGAAGACGATTGGACAAATTTAATTTTAAGTTGGAACAGATTGAAAGCCAACCGATGTTGCCATTGACGGAAAGGAGAACTGAGTCCAAAGATGAAAGTTGAAAATCCAATCATTGAAGCCGTTAGGACAAGAAGATCGCTCCGTCAATTTAAGAAGGAACCTGTGTCCGATGATCTCTTGAGTCAGATCCTTGAATCTGGCCTGTGGGCCCCGTCAGGAAAGAACAACCAACCTTGGAAGTTTGCTATCATCCGGGATTCGGCATTGAAAGGATCCTTAGCTACATTCACCCGTTACGGGTCGATCATCCGGAACGCGCCGGTCTGTATCGCCGTTTTTCTGGATCACTCGAGGGTTTACGACCGTACGAAGGATGTGCAGGCAGTGGGTGCCTGCATCC
Source organism: uncultured Syntrophaceae bacterium (assembly GCA_964518775.1). Classification (GTDB taxonomy): domain Bacteria; phylum Desulfobacterota; class BSN033; order BSN033; family UBA1163; genus JACAEX01. The sequence continues at coordinate 2,021 of CAZFJD010000019.1, read as the reverse complement.
AGAATATCCTGCTCACCCTTCATTCCCTCGGACTTGGAGGGGTCTGGCTGGGAGAGATTTTAAAGAATAAGGAGAAGGTCGGGGAGTTGCTGGGAGCGGGCAAAGATTTAGAATTGATGGCTGTGGTGGCCTTAGGCTATCCCCGTTCTACAGGACGGGAAGAATCGAAGAGGGATGCACTGGAAGAAAAAATCTTTCTCATAAAATAGGAATGAAAAGGGTATCGGGTTATCAGCGAAGCTCCCCGTGCTTCCGGACGGGGCATTCTGCGAAGGCGGGTAAATCAGGAAGAGGATATTGGGAGATCAGAATATCAGGAAAAACTGATCGGGAGTTGCAGTGCTTTGATGGTCTGCTAACCTCTTGTTTGGGTAAGGAAAAGTTCATGATTCCTACGAGGGATGAGTGTTTGAGATTGATGGGTCAATGTGGGATGCTGAACCACATTATGGAGCACAGTTTCGAAGTCACAAAGGTCGCCCTCTATCTCGCCGTGGAGTTGAACAGGAGAGGACAACAGCTCGATCTCGGTTTGATCGAAGCCGCCTCATTGTTGCATGACCTCACCAAATCAGAATGTCTAAAAACGAAGGAGGACCATGCCCGGACAGGTTGTCAGCTTTTAAAACAGATGGGATACGTACGGGTAGGGGAGATCGTGGCAGAACATGTCGTGTTATCGGGGAAGAGCGATCCCTCGTTTGTGACAGAAGAGGAAGTCGTCAATTATGCGGACAAGCGGGTCCAACACGATCGCATCGTTTCATTGGAAGAGAGGTTTAACGACCTGATGGACCGATACGGAAAAAGCCAGAAGGCCTCTCGGCAAATGGAACAGTTGAAGAAGGCCACCTTCGAAATCGAACATAAGATCTTCTGCATTCTGGGGGTCGATCCGAACGACCTCGAACGTCTTCAGCCAGAGATGTGCTGCGATGAGAGAGCTTCATTTTGAACAAGGGCCCATTCGACCTCCAAGCGAGGCCTATAGTCTTCTGCTGCGGGTGACAAGGAATTGCCCCTGGAATCGTTGCGAATTCTGTCACACCTACAAGGGGAAGAGATTTGGCCTGAGAACCGTGGAGGATGTGAAGAAGGATATTGACACGGTTCGGGAGATCGCCTCGGAATTGAAGGCCCTCTCTTGGATGCACGGATTTGGTGGAGAAGTCACAGCCCCTCTGGTCAACTTGATCTTGCAGAACTCTGGCCGTTTTCCTGGAGGGCTTCCCAGCGTTGCCCTGTGGATCTATGGCGGAGGAAAGACCGTCTTTCTTCAGGATGCAAATAGCCTCGTTCTCAAAACGGACGAACTGGTTGAGATACTCCATTATCTAATAAAGACGTTCCCCGTTATTGATAGAATTACGACCTATGCTCGAGCGAAAACAGTTTCCAAAAAGACGGTCGAAGAGCTCCGAAAACTTTACGATGCTGGAATTTCCAGGATTCATATTGGATTGGAGACGGGATATGATCCACTCCTCGAATATATGAAGAAGGGGGTGACGGCACAGGAACACATCGATGCGGGAAAAAAGGTGAAGGCCTCTGGGATTTCTCTTTCCGAATATGTGATCCTCGGTTTGGGGGGAAGAGGGATGTGGAAGGAGCACGCTGTTGAAACGGCGAGAATTCTCAATCAGATCGACCCAGACTTCATCCGGCTTCGAACTCTGAAGGTTTTGAAGACGATGCCCCTTTACGAGAAGATCGAAAAAGGAGAGTTCGTCTTACTGACGGACGATGAAATGGTGATGGAGGAAAGGCTCTTCATTGAACATTTGGACGGGATCACCAGCGCCTTCGTCAGTGACCATATCTTGAACCTCCTCGAAGAGGTGGAAGGAAAACTTCCAGGAGAAAAAGGGAAGATGCTGGCTGTGATTGACCGCTATCTCGCTCTCTCCGCAGAGGAGAAAGCGAACTTCCGGTTAGGAAGAAGAGCGGGTGTCTATCGATCTTTGGACGATCTCTCCAATTTAGGGCTCAGAGATCAAGTGGAGGAGGCCCTCAGACGC
>CAZFJD010000018.1:12200-19852 GCA_964518775.1 uncultured Syntrophaceae bacterium | reverse complement strand
AGGAAGAGGGTTAGTTTTCATTATCTCAGCACCTTCGGGAACAGGCAAGACAACCCTTGTGCGGGCGGTGATGGAAGAGTTACAGGACCTTCAGTTCTCTGTTTCATATACAACACGTCAACCTCGGGCGAACGAGCGAGAGGGGGAGGACTATCACTTTGTCTCTCCCGTTGTCTTTGAGAAGATGGTTGAGAGGGGGGAATTTTTGGAGTGGGCAGAAGTTTTAGGAAACCGTTACGGAACGGCCCTGGTCAATCTGGGTGATTTCGCGGCAAGGGGGATGGACTTGATTTTGGACATTGACACGCAGGGAGCCAAGAAGGTGCTGGAGAAGGTTGACCAGGCGGTATTGATCTATATCCTTCCTCCCCGCCTGGAAGCCCTTCGGGAAAGATTGGTGAATAGGGGTCTCGATTCACTTGAGATGATCCAATTCCGTTTAGACAGTGCCAAAAGAGATATTGAAGAGGCCCATTGGTACCATTACCTTATCGTCAATGAGAGGATTGAAGACGCGATTGAGAAGCTGAAAGCGATTATCGTCGCTGAACGGTGTCGGAGGGAAAAGGCCTCCGTCCTCGAGAAAATGAAGAAAGACTGGGAGGTTCGTCATGGCAAGAATTACCGTTGAGGACTGTCTGAAGAAGGTGGAGAGCCGGTTTGCACTGGTCATGCTCGCCGTGAGAAGGGCAAAGATGCTGATGAGGGGGGCTAAATCCTTAGTCGAGACGGATAACCGGCCCATTGTGAGCGCGCTTCGAGAAGTGGCTGCCGGAAAGGTGAAGTTTACCGATCCCAGGGAAAAAGAGAAAAAGGGCGGACCTTCTGAGAATGAACCCTGAAAAGGGGACTCAAAGCGGTGAAGGGCGTGGAGGAATCTCAGGGGACTGGATTGATCGCAGACCCCATTTATCACTATATCTTGATGACCGACCGGGTGGAAGGGGAGGAGACCGAAAGGGATGTAATCGATACTCCCTGGGTTCAGCGACTTCGTCGCATCTTCCAACTCCAAAGCGCCCGTTGGGTCTATCCTTCTGCAGAACATACCCGTTTCCAACATTCCCTTGGCACGATGCATGTGGCAGGGGCTTTCGCAGAAAAACTTTATCCCTCCCTGTCCAAGATTGATGGTATAGGGCTTCCATCGTTTTTCTATATCGAAGAACTGCTTCGAATGGCTGGACTCTTGCATGACATCGGACACGGTCCCTTCTGCCATTTCTTCGATGAGCAGTATCTTTCTGGGTTCAAAACGAATCATGAAGAGATCGGTCAGCACATTATCCGAGAGAAGGTCTCCCCAGTTTTGAAAAGGATTCGGCGGAGTCCCCATGGCCCATTTCGAAAAGGAGAGGTTCTCGATTCAGAACAGATCGCCTTCCTCATCAAACGGTCTCGTCGAGGGGAGGGGCGAGGGCACCCGAGGTGGTTAAACTTGCTCCAGCAACTCTTCCGAGGCATCTTCACCTTCGATAATATCGATTACGTACTGCGTGATGCTTATATGACCGGCGTCTCCATCGGTCCCATCGATTGGAGGCGATTGCTCCACTACACCTCTTTTTGCAGGGAAGGATTGATGTTGGATCAAAGAGGGTTGGATGCGTTAGCCATGTTTCTCAACGCGCGCCTCTATCTTTTTTCAAATGTCTACTACCACCGCACCACCCGTTCCATTGACCTTCAACTTCAGGAGATCTTTAAAGAGACGATGGAGATCCTGTGCCCCTATCATCCGATAGAGGAGATCGAGCGCTACCTTTCCCTGACGGACTGGTTTCTCATGGAGAGGGTCTTAGAATGGAGAGGATCTCTGTCCGGCAAGGAGAGACGGTTGGGAAGAAAGTGGGCGGATGTCCTTTCAAGAAAATTGAAATGGAGAAGCGCTTTTGAGGAGAAGCTGACGCTTGGAGAGATGGAGTTTGGAAGGCCGACCTTTTTAAGACCTGAAGAGGTGAAGAAGAGGATGGAGGCCCTTCTGCCAAGGAGATTGAAAGGGATCGAATTCCACATTGACATGGCTCATCATGATCCATGACCCCTGAACCCTTGGCATGAATCAGAGGGGACGACGCTCCGCATCTACGACCCTGGCTCCAAAAGAATTTCGAGGGAACCCCTCCGGAGGCTCTTTCAATACATTCCGGCGAAGGTCGCGATCTGCCGGGTCTACACCTCGACCCATCGTTACGATCGGGAGCTTAGCCGAGCGGCCCGGCAAGCCCTTGCCCCAGAGGGATCCGGGGAGGCCTTTGAAACGAATGTCTAACTCCGGCCAGGTGCAATCTTGTGTTAGAGGACGGGCCATGTTATCATAATTTTAAAGAGATGAGAGCTCTTTCAGTCTTAAGTTTCGAGAAAGATTTCATAAATTCGATTAAAGTGGAAAGGACAGAAGGCGTGGCAAAGAACGGATACCAGGAACAGGTGATGGACATTTACCAATTTATTAGCGATCATCTTTACTTCAACCGCCCTGATATCGAACTGAAAGGGGAGCGGTTCAATTCCGCCATCCTTTTTAGCCTCTTAACTGGGCTGCAGGAAGGGAAGGAGTTGATCATTGGAGAACCAGGTCTCGGGAAGACGACCTCCGCAGAATTTGTCTGCTCCTTGGTCTATCAATTCCCTTTGGGAGCAATTTGGGGGAGTGAAGTGTCGGGCCATCCAGAACAGACGGAGGAGAAAATCATTGGCCGGCCGGACTTAGGGAAACTGAATCGCGGGGAAGAGGATGTGGTCTGGACCAATTTTGCTCAAATCCCAGTGAAGATTGTGGATGAGATCAATCGCCTCCCAGAGACGAAACAGAGCATGATCCTCGATGGCGTGGATCGAGGGAATTGGGAATACCTCAATGAGATGATCATCAACGAGGAATACTGTCTCTTCGCCACCTCGAACTACCAGGATGGAGGAACCAGCACGATCATCGCGCCTTTAATGGATCGGTTCGATGTGGTCGTGGAATCGAGGTATCCCGGAGCCAATCTCTCCTTTCTCATCGGCAGGTCCAAGCGGAAGGATCAGATCTTGAGGCATCCCAAATATGAAAGGGAACTTCACCGTATCCTCAAATCCAAGACTCCTTATCTCAAGAAACTCTCGAAGATAGAAGAAGTCTGCAATGCCTTCGGAGCGCATATTGAAGAGACATTGGGAGTGAGGCCGCTTCAAAAAGAGTGCCGCGAACAGATTCGGACGGAGATGGAACGCTTAGAGATGGATGTGGATGCCAGCGCCTTCACTCGAATGCTTCTTTCTGAATTCTCTTTTTGTGAACGATATGGACAGAAACGGATTGTCGAACACTGTGAGGAGGGTTGTCACTACACTGGGTACCTCTGCCATGACATCAAGAATTGTGCTTCGAACCGACTCCCGATTTCGATCAAACAATATGCACAGGGATTGGCATGGCTGTTAGAAGATTCAGGAATCGATATCGAGCATGTCAAGTCCGTCGTCCCTTACACCATGGCCCACCGGATTCAATGGAAAGAGGAAATCCTCTCCCAGAAGGAGAGGACCAAAAGGGATGATCCATTCCCCATCTTCCTTGCAAAAGAAGCGGTCAAGGTGGTCTCCCAAAGATATCGCGAACAGAGCGACCATCTGAAGGATGCCCTGGCCGCTGGATCGAAGATCTTTCAAGGCGAGTCCTTGGAGCCCTTGGAAGGGGATCACCCTCTCTACGTGGAGATCAAGAAAGACATTAACGCCCGCCGGTCCTAAGCGAAGGACTTAAGATGAGGAGTTCCCTGCTACAGAAAAAAGGGGCGATCGTTGCAACGGATAGGGTGAATTGGGCAACGAAGAACCCCTTTGAGGAATTTAAGGGCTTCACCCCGGAGAAGACCGATCTTCCTTTGGACAAGATTGTTCAATCCACCGAGGAGGTGATGGATCGGATTCGATGGGGATACGAAAAGCTTTTGGAGGAGGAGGCAAAGGAACTCGTCTGGATGGTCCAGTATAACACCATTATCAAGGCTTATGAAGTGGCAGAGAAGTATATTCGGGAGGTCGATTATTCAGCAGAGGATATTGAGGATTTCTGTTTTGCCTTAGAAAATACCCAAAGGATCCCCTACTTGATCCCCGGTCCTGCAGGGATCTATATTTCCGCCTTGTGCAACTATGCAAAGGAAGAGGAGATCGCATTGAAACTCTCTGAACTCAAAACAGAGATCAATCTCATCGGTTTCCGGCTTCCGAAAGGAAAACGATTGGTGATCGAGGGCGATACTGGAGATTTTACGGGCATCGGCCTCGAAGGAGGAGAATTGGTCGTTGATGGGAATGCAAAGAACTGGACAGGAGCAGGAATGAGAGGTGGAAAGATATTCGTTAAGAAGAATATCGGCCTCCATACGGGCGAATGGATGATGGGAGGAGAGATCTATGTCGGCGGAAGGGTAAGAGGCCTCGGGAATATTGTGGAAGGCAAGGTCTTCGAAAGGGATAAACTCGTCTATCCTGGGAAGACCAGGATCCCCAATCTCTACTACTGAGAACGAAAGGTGAAAAGATTCTGATGAGCTCGAAGGCGGAAGAACAAAACCTGCAAGGGATGATTGAAGAGATCTGGCCCCGGTTGAAGAAAAAACATTTCTATCCTGAGCTTCCCTTGCCCAGAGCAGGAGAGATCCCTGAACCTGCCCAGGACGAAGCCGAAGAGAATCAGGGTGTGGGGTTGGAGATGAAGCAGAAACAGATGACCATCAACCCCGCATTTGTCTCAAGAATGAAAGATAAGATGCCGGAAAAGAAGGTCATTGAAGCACTCCTCGATCACGGTATTACCCACTACACCTTCTGTCCATGGGATTTTCATACTCATCTCAGGCTCTATACCGAAGCCAAGAAGATCATCGCGGATAAGGGCTTGGCCAAACAGGTGGCAAACTACTTCATTGACGTGATTGCTGATACGCACTGCGTTAAGAAGAGATCCACAGAGATTCCCGAGCTGCACCGGCGTCTGAAAAAGAATATGGTTGGGGAAGTGATCGCTTCCCTCTACCAAAAGATTTGGGGGATCGATCTTGGGGCTCCGCGATCAGGAACGAGCGGAAAGAGGGGTGAGGAGATCGTCCGAAGGCTTGCGCGAATCCCTTACTTAAATCGGTCCAGGTGGCCGGAGAGCATTCAGAAGTTTGCCCGTTCCCTCAAACCCATTCTCTACGAAGAGCAGAGAGAAGAAGAGAATAGAGGCGGTAAAGGGAACTCCAATCCTCAGGGTGAGCATGATCTGGCCCATTATTCTTACGAAGAAATTGATCAAGGACTGAGGGATTATGTAAGAAAGAACATGGCATTGTCTGAATTTCGAGAGGTCATTGACGACTTGTCCGAAGAACTGAAGGAGGCAGGTTATGGAATGGAAGGAGGGATGGGTCGAGGTCGGGGGACGAGCATCGACGCCGATGTCCTTTTTTATATGAAGCTGGCGGAGAGTTACTCCATCCCTCTGAAGAAGTTGCCTCTGGAAAAGAAGGGTTCTCTGCATCCGCACTCTCACTCTCCGTGGGAGGTTGGATCGCCTTTCCAAGATGTGGATGTTTGGACGAGCTTTGGGAAAATCATGCCGGGAGTCACTCAGATCTGGAAAAAGAAAGAAGGGAAGGGGAGGGGAAAGATGGAAGGGACTCCGGATTGCCTCATCGCCATTGATTCTTCAGGGAGTATGATCAATCCCAGAAAAAACCTCTCTTATGCGGTCTTAGGAGCGGCCTGTGCGGCCAATGCCTATCTGCGAAATGATGCGAAGGTAGCGATTTACAATTTTAGTGATGCGCCGATGGGCGGGAAAGACATCTTGGACTATACGGATAAACGTGAAGAGATTTACCGGACCCTTTGTAAGTATTTCGGAGGCGGGACGGCTCTAGACTTGGAGGACTTAATACCTCTGATCCAAGGGAAGAAGAACCTCGATCTTTTCGTCATCACAGATATGAAGATTACGAATCTGGAGGCATTGATCAGCTTTTTTGGACAGATTGAAAATCGAATCACAGCCGTGCACATTGGCGACAACCCATACGCCACGCGATTTGAAAAAGCTGTTGAGAAAAAGAGAAATATTAATATCTTCACAGTCAAACGGAAGGAAGACATCCCTCACATCGTTCTTGGAAAGATAAGAGAATATTTTAATCCCGCATAGAAGAGCCAATCACGGTCCGCCCGAGAAATGACGGCGCGCTTTTATCTCAAGAGCTGAGCGCCCCATCTTTTGTAGGGTAGGGGGAGGTCAAAAAATTCTTGACTCCTCTGAGCAGAATCCTGTAATTTATCTTAGCTTTTCTTTTCCTCACTTGGGACGACCTTATTGATGCCATGGGCAACGAAATCTTAAAGGCGAGATTCACCCGGGATGAAATTATCCGGAAATATAATCGGATCGCTTCGATCTACGATCTGTTCGGGATTTTGATGGAATCGAAGGCACGTCAACGAGCCTTAGATCTTGCCTCCATTCAAAATGGAGAGAGGGTTTTGGAAGTCGCCCTTGGAACAGGTCTCAACTTTGTCGAAATTCTGAAGAGGAATTCCTGTGGCTGGGTGGAGGGAATCGACATCTCTGAGAAAATGCTGGAAAAAGCAAGGAAAAGGATTTCTAAAACAGGAAAGGAAAATTACACCCTCTATCTTGGTGATTGCCGTAACCTCCCTTTTGAAGACGGAACGTTCGACGTCTTGATGAACCAATATATGTTCGATATCTTGCCAGTGGAAGATTTCAAGCCCATTCTTTTGGAATTCAAGAGAGTGTTGAAAGACGGAAGTAGGATCGTGTTGGTCAATATGACAAAGGGGGAGAAATGGGTAAACCAGATCTATGAGGGGATTTATAAGTTGAGGCCGCCTCTTCTCGCAGGATGTAGGGGTGTCCTGGTGAAGCCATTTCTTGAGAAGATTGGATTTCAAGAGATCGAGCGCGAATTTGTTTCACAGTTGGGATTTCCGTCGGAAGTGCTTAGAGGCATTAAGAGAACGAATTAAGTTGCCATCTCCAAATCAACTTACTAAAAATATTGAGCTTTTCATTGACCCATTTGGCGACGCCATGCCCCGCCCTTCAGGGCGGGGTGTAAAGCGCCGCTCAGGGTCAACCCTGAGCAAGCCCCAGCATTTATGCTGGGGAGTCGAAGGGTTGACTAGAGATTAGGCATTCCGGTAGGAAATTGGGCAGACTGCCAGCTTCAGGGTCGAAAATGGAACGTTATCACCAGGTTTTCCACAGGGAATGTGGGAAACATATATAAGTAGTTAGTCTCCCTATTAAACTCAAAAGGGATCAGTTAGAGGAGGGTCGTAACTGATCCCAATCAGTACATCAAATGGGGGTGAAACAAGGAGGTGATATGGTTTGACGTACTGATCAACTATAATATGATATAAAAAAAGAAAAAAGGCAATAGGGATCTTCCTTTTTGGCACAGGATTTGCTTTTAATTTCAACTTGATGAAACGCTTCTTCTTTATTCTACTTTTCATACTGTTCTTGACAGAGATTTCGAACGCACAAGTCTACAAGTGGGTGGATGAAAAGGGGGTTTTACATTTCACGGACGATATGATGCAAGTTCCCGAAAGATATCGCTCCCAAATTGAGAAAATGGGACTGCCAGAACAAAAGG
>CAZFJD010000018.1:7582-12190 GCA_964518775.1 uncultured Syntrophaceae bacterium | reverse complement strand
AAGGAAGAGGAACCTAAGAAAAAAGAGGAAAGTTATCGCGATCGACTTGGCAGAGGCGAAGCCTACTGGAAGGCCCAGGTTGAGGAGTGGAACAAGAAGATGGCTGAGGTTCAGGCGAGATTAAATGGCCTGAGAACCAAATATAATGAACTGACCGAGAAGTTCAACGATTCTAAGAGCACCGTTGAGAGGACAAATCTCCGCAAGGAGAGGGATTATATCAAGGCCGAGATTGATAGATGTAAGAATCAAATCGAAGAAGCGAAGTTCATGTTAGAAAAGAAGATTCCAGAAGAAGCTGAAATCTTCAGAGCAAAACAGGAATGGATTAAACAGTGAAAATATTTCATAGATTGTAAAAAAATTATCCATCCCGTCGGAAGAGTCCTCCGAATCGCAAACGCCATTTCCTACCAATAATATTCATTTCCAGTCGGCCCCTTCAGTTTATCCCATTCTTTTTGGAATTCAAAACCTTCTGAAAAGATTATTGAAATTATTTGTTTGGTATCATTTTTGCGAAAAACCATTCCCCACTCTATTATCCAAAAATTGTAACAAATCGCCCAGAATTTAGGCCGAAGAAGATTCACTGGTAAGAAATGGTCCACTGGCATCAAAAATGCAAAAAACACCCATATGCCCAACTTTACTAAAAACACCCAGCCGTCTTCACAAACGAAAAAGGGTCTTCTCGCCGTTGAAAGGAGAAAACACCCAAGATTCAACGTTGAGCTTCCCCTTGACTATTGTCGCGTCGATGAGAAAGATCTATTGGGTGGAATTGTGGCGAATGCCGGCGAGGGAGGTGTTCTCGTTTATCTGCCAGAGAGAATGGAGATCGGGGCTGTATTGAAAATGGAAATCTTTTATGTGAAGGGTTTTCAATTGGATACGATTACAGCGATTGCGAAAGTGGTTTGGAGTGATCTTGCCACGAGGGGAACTCTTGGGGAGCACCGATACGGGTTAGAATTCCAATACATTGAGGAAAAAGACTATAACAATCTGCTGGCCTTATTGAAGGGGATCGGAAACTGAAGCTTAGAAGAACATAGGACCGCTGATCACCAAACGTACTGGGAAGAAACCACTCAATTCCATTGCCTGACATTTCTTCTTACTAATCCCCTTCCATTTCTCAGAATTTTCTCGATCCCGAAAGACGAACCTTGAGGCAGCTCGAAATATCATTTGCGGAATTTCTCCGTTGGGCAGCGGTTTATCCCGTGAGAAGGCCTCGTTGCTTGCCCCGATTGAAGACCAAAGGCCTTCTAACGGGGTTTACCTGTCCGCCGGACGTTCAAAACGCCGAGACGATAAAAATTATGTTGAATTTCTGCAAAAATTTAATTAAAAGTTACTCTTAGAGGGCTTTGGAATAAGCTGAGAATCTTTTGGAGATTGACCCTTTCGACGGTGCTAAGTCTTCAGGCTGGGGGGGTGAAGGGTTAACTCAAAGAGGGAGGAATGAATAAAAGGGCAAACAATGGAAGGGTGGATCGTGAGGAGGGGAGCTACCGTGTCATCCTCATGGGTATAGAAGACGGGAGTGAAGAAAGGAGAGATTCCTTCTGCAAGAACCTTTCTGAAATTTACGGCATCTCCTTTCCTCTGATGAGGAAGATTGTTGACCGATCCCCGATCACCCTAAAGAAAAACCTCTCCCTCCCAAAAGCCGAAGCCTTAGCGAGCACCCTTAGGTCATTCGGAGCTATCGTTTTGGTGGAAGAGAAGAAGGATCTTCCGGTATTCTCCCTTGAGTTTCAGGATATGGCACCCCATCGAGTGGCATTAGAGTCATGCGATCTCCGGAAAATGCAACCCGGGATATGGCAGGTTATAGGAAGAGGACGGAATATCTCTGAAGAGAGTCTCCATGATACCTGGGTCCTGGTCCAAATATTTAATGAGCACGAAGAATTTCTTAGCTTCGAAGAGGCACCTGTTCCGCTCAGTCCAATTCCCTCCCGTATCGCCTTTCCCTTTAAGGTGGTTTTTGAAGCGGATCGGGCCATTCAGAAAGTTTCTATCACCTTCAAGCATGCCTCAGGTTCTCCAATTCCTGCAGCGGATAGCAGGAAGAAGAGGGAATGGGAAGAGGTCGAGTTCAGAGAAGAACCTGAAGAGAGCTCTCAATCCTTGGTGCTGACCGAACCTTTGGAAGATATCTCATCAAAGCAACCTTTGGAAACCGCAAAGGATCACTTCCAGCCCTCTGAACCTGAGACCTATTCTCACTTGTCAAAAGAAAGCATCGAAACGGAAGGAGATAGAGGTGAGGAGATTGCAAAGGAAACTCCATTGCTAGAACGTGAAGAAGAGTCCCGAGAAGTGACAACGGAAGCCCAGGAGACGAGGACGGATTTGATACTGGAAATGTCAGAAGAGGATGAGACCCAACGGCAAGAAGGATTGGAGACGCAGTCGGAAGACCGGCCGTCCCAAGTCGTACCTTTGCCTCTAAGGGAAGAGGTTTCCTCAGAATCGGAGCACTTTCCTGGCATTCGTACGAAGACCTCCCAGGAAACTCAGATGGATTTACCTGGCTTTGAGCAAGCTTCTGAATCATTCGAGGAGAGTCTTCTGAAGGCCGCCAAGGGAGCGGAAGAGAAACCATCTCCTTTTCTTTGGATGGAAGAATTCAGGAATGCAGTCGAGACCTATCGCGAGAGAGAGCGGGATATGTTTTCTGTCTGGTTTGAGACCTACAGGAGGGAAGAAGGATTCAGCCATCCCCTTCACTCCCTTCTGACCATACTGGTCTATAGTCGATTCCATCAGGTGAACGAATCTGAGAAAGCTTTGGAAAACACCCAAAGAGTGGTCAGGTTCATTGGCGAATCGATTCTCCGCCTTGAGGAGATTCCCCCTCTTGAAGGAACCCAATTCTTTTCGGGCGAGAGCTGGAGGGAGCTATTTCATAAGGCCTTCGCCAAGCTTCAGCAGGTGGCGAACAGCATCTTAAGGAAGGAAGCCTGGAATGCCTTAGATCTTGAACGGTTGATCCGCGTGATCCCTCATATGGGTGATAAGAATAGCCGGATGGCCGTCAAGTGGCTGCATGAACTCATTCCAGATGTTGTCAAGATCGATTTCTCCAATGTTCCGATCCACATAGGGGAAAACCTTTACCGAGTTGCTTCCCGCTTAGGAGTGGTGGACCCTCATTTCGATTATTATCAGGGAAAAGATTCGATTGGAGATAAGAAGATCCAATCTTTTGCCAAGAGCAGTTTCCCAGAATATCCGATGAAGGTCGAGGATCCGATGGCTTGGGTTGGAAGACAGGAAGAAGGGGGACATTGTTCGCCAATCCAACCTCGGTGTGACGGGTGTCTCTTCGAAACCTTTTGCCCGAAGCTTCACCTTCACTTTAACCCATCGGGAAAGGGAATGAGGGGACGGTAAACCCCGTTAGAAAAGACGGGGCTTTAACCCCGCCTTGAATAAGGAGTTGATGCGTTCCATTTATAGCATCCCCGGCATAAATGCCGGGGCTTTCTAACGGGGTAAATGGAATTTTCGTGGATTGCTGCCACTCGAAAGATCGCTCAAGATAAGCATCGCATTGGAGATAGTCATGAACGGCACAGACACGTTTAAGGAGAGAAGAAGGTCACCTCGGTTGTTTATTCAATTGCCTCTCGAGTACCGGTTGGCGGATGCGCCTCCTACCCACGGCGGGGTTGTCGTCAACGTGAGTGAGGTTGGACTTCTCATCAACTCGATTAAGAACATGCCGGTCGGTACAAGGTTAAGCATTGCCGTTTTATTTCCAAAAGAATTTGAACTGACCAATTTTCAGGTGTTGGCCGAAGTCATCTGGAAAGATATCCATTTGGAAGAAGGCTGGGAAGGTTTTCGATACGGACTGAACTTTATTCAGATCTCAGAGCAAGACCATTCCAAACTTAGAGAACTTCTTCTGAACCAATGGGATCGGTGGGAGCTTTCGTGAGAGGAATGGAGACGGGTGCTGAACATGGAAACAAAGGGGAAAAGACCTCGCGTCGGAATTGCGACTCTTGAGAGGAGAAAGCATCCCAGATTCGCAGTCGATCTGCCGATCGAGTATTATCCGATCGACTCTGCCACCAGCCATCCTGGGCTGCTGACCAATCTCAGCGAAGGAGGGCTCTTGGTCTACCTTCCGGAACCTATGGAGATCGGCCAACATCTAAAAATGAAACTCTTCTTTTCTGCGGGATCCGATCTCAATGCCATCGAGATGGTAACTGAGGTGGTCTGGGAAGATATCCATTTGGGGAAGGAGTGGGGCGATTATCGGTTTGGCGTGAAGTTTGTGGACATCTCCTCGGATGATCTGAACGAGTTAAAGGATTTCTTAAGGAGCCTCTCGAAGTAATTTTCATCCTTAGAGGCCAAACACCAGCGGTCTTTCGCTCTCTTGTTAAAAGAAGGGAAAAAGCTTATAATAGATCCAAGAGGAGCGGAGAAATGAGCGGAAAAAGCAGCTTCCCGTACCGCAAATATGATCGAAAACCCCATCCTCATATCGTAAAGCAGATTTTGGAGGATAGTGATCTGATCGAGATGATGAAAGAAGTCTTGATTCAAGAAGGAAAGCCCTGTCCTTTTTGCCAT
>CAZFJD010000018.1:0-7572 GCA_964518775.1 uncultured Syntrophaceae bacterium | reverse complement strand
GATGGAGGGGCGCATCAATTATGAGAAAGCCCCGCGTTTTAACACGGGGGGCGGGGTTTACGTAACAGAAAGTGATTGGCCCTCCAATTTAGCTTCTAAAAATTCTCATCCGGGAATTTCCGAACGAAGGAAAATTTGAACGGTTCGACAACAAGCATCCTGCCCGCTTCATCCACGCTCCCCGTGGGAATGGTAAAAGGCAGGGAGACGATAAAGACGGCGGTACCAACGATTCCGGCTGCAATCCCGAGAGGTCTTGCGAAGAGCAGATCGATCACGTTCCATTCGTCTCGGATGGGATCTTCTTTGCTCCATTTCTCCTCTGTCCACCCAGGTGTTTGAAGACTCACCGTGAAGAGTGAAACGGCCAAGAATATGAACCATGCCTTCTCTAATCGCTTCATCATTCGTCCTCCTTGTTGGATTTCAAACAAAGTCTATTAGAATTGAACTCTATTGTCAACCTTCCGGGTCCCACCATAAATGCTGGGGCATGCCACGGTTGTTGACTCGAACCTAAACTTCAGGGTTGACCTCTCCCGGAAAAGAAAGAAGTTCGACAGCGACTGCATAAGAGATATCTAATGGAAGATCTTCACGAGCCAAGAAGAGATTCCCTTCGCAATAATGAGTTTGATAAAGAGAAAACGGATTTTCATCAAATAGAGATTCGCCTCGATGCTTTCCTTCTTCCATCTCATAGTCCTTTTACCGCCCTCAAGACCATCAATTGAAAAAAAATTAGCAATTTTGTTGCCAAACTCACAAGATTTCGCTTCACAATATGTAACTTATTGAAATTTAAGAATAAATCGTTCTTATACAGAGGGATAACCCTTCCACTTTCTTCTATGAGTGACATACATTGTTATCAAAATGGAAAATTGTTGGGCGAGCTTTGGCAGATTTTGAACAGTTTGGGCTATGTAATGGTACTTATTGGGCTAAAATTGTTTTTCCGAAGAGATGGCGGCTTTATCCTTTTTCGTGGCAATTTTATAAGACGAAAAAATGCTTGACAATTCTTAGAAAAATGGCTATACCTCCTTAAAATTCAAAGGGAATTTATAATCTTCCTTCAGATATGGAGTGGACACTTCTTCTCAACTCAACATTTGAGCCACTGAGGGTTGTCACTTGGAAGAAGGCAGTCATCATGGTGACGCTGGAAAAAGTCGAAGTCCTCGAAGAATACGAGCGTATTATTCGGGGGGTTAGCTTCGCCTTACATCTCCCAGCTGTCATTCGGTTAAACCACTTTATAAGAAAAAGGGCCCCCATTGTTAAGTTTTCCAGGCAGAACCTCTATGTTCGGGATAAGGGGAAATGTCAGTACTGCGGAACCCCTTTCGACCCTAAGGACTTGACATACGATCACGTCATTCCCCGTTCCAAGGGCGGACAGACGGAATGGACAAATGTTGTGACCTGCTGTATAGCATGTAACCTCAGAAAGGGAGGGAGGACACCCGAGGAAGCAGGGATGTCCTTGATCCGAAAACCCAAGGTCCCCGTATGGATACCCCTATTGACCATGAGCCTTGGGATCAAAGAGCCCCCAGATCCCTGGAAGAGCTATCTCTATCTTAATCTCGATTTAACCTCCTAATGCTTGTCATGATTAAATCACCTCTCTCGAACGCAGTGACAAATACCGAGACGGAATCCATCGATGCTGTTCGCAAGATCGGAATGCGATCAATTGAAAAAAATTTTTCGCATACGTAGTGGGAAGGGCATGAGATATCTTTGGGCTCCATGGAGGATGACTTATATTTTGAAAGCGAAGCAGGGGGGGTGTATCTTTTGTAAGAAGCCGGTGGAAGGAAAGGACAAAGAGAACCTCATCCTTTATCAGAGCGCTGATGGATTTATCATCATGAACAAGTTTCCATACAATAACGGCCATCTGATGGTGGTTCCAAGACGTCACTGCGTCGATTTAGATCAGTTGAGTGGAAAAGAATTCCAAGAGCTCTCGCGTTTATTGAAAGCCTCAACCCAAGTGTTGAAGAGCTGCCTCCACCCCCATGGATTCAATATTGGGATGAATGTTGGGAAGGTCGGAGGTGCCGGAGAAGAGCACATCCACTTCCACATCGTTCCACGATGGGCAGGAGACACGAATTTCATGCCCGTGCTGAGTGAGACCAAGATTGTTCCTCAGCACCTGGAGAAAACCTATCAGAAACTTCATTCTGGCTTTGTGGATCTTTTTCGAAAAGAGAAGGGCCGGAAAGGAGGGCGAAAGAAGTGAAATGGTTGAAGACACTCCTCTGGATGGTCATTTTTTTCTTTGCGATCCATTTTTCAATGCAGAACAGAGACGAGGTCAGCCTCCGCTACTCCATCCAAAACTATCAATGGTTTGAGGTGGCAGAAATCCCTCTCTTCTTGGTCATCTTTTGCTCCGTCTTTTTAGGAGTTTTAATTGGCGTGATGGGTGATGTTTACGGCCGTTTTCAACTTAGAAAGACGCTCCGCGAGAATCAAAAGATGATCGAAAAATTGCAAAGGGAGATTCAATCTGTTCGTGGTCCAGGATCGGACCAACCCTCCTTCTTAAGAAAAGAGGGAGAATGATCTTGCCATGATTCAAAATCCCTCCTGATATTGAGAATCCCTCCTGGCGGGTACTGCCTTTAATTCCATATGGGACCAAAAGGAACGGGAGGACTTCCTATAAAAAATTTATCTTGCATTTCGAAATAAATTGTAGTATATATATTTTGAAAACTTAGGTCTGCTGAAAAAGCGGGCTGCCTGCCCGCTTTTTTTTTAGAGGCTTCGTTTTCACGCCAGAGAGGGAAAATGTCGAAGGAGATCGTTGATCGTGTGCGTACCATCGCCGATCGCATTCTCTCAAGTGAAGGAATGGATTTGGTGGAGATTGAGTACCGGAGAGAATCGAGGGGATGGGTCCTTCGCCTCACCATTGACAAAGAAGGCGGGGTCACGCTTGAGGACTGCACCCGCATCAGCCGGGAGGTGGGAAGGAGTCTGGATGTCGAAGATTTTATTTCAAATCCTTACACCTTCGAGGTTTCATCCCCAGGTCTCACCCGTCCTCTGAAAGACGAGAAGGACTTTGCGAAATATCGCAACCGCTTGATCAAAGTGAAGACCATCGATCCGATAGAGAACCGACGGCAGTTTAAGGGAAGACTTTTGGGGGTTTTTGACAACCGCATTGAAATTGAGATGGAAGGAGGGATTGTGCAAGTCCCCCTGTCCAACGTCGCGAAGGCAAATTTAGAGATGGAATAGGGGCGAACCATATCAGAGAGCCATTTTTCGAAGAAGCTCAGTCCTGTCTCGGAGGCCGGAGGGCTTCTTTCTGAAGAAAGGAAGAGATCAATTATGCCATCCAATCTCAATTATGTGATTGAGCAGGTAGGAAAGGACAAAGGCATCGACCGCAAGGTGATCATTGAAGCGTTGGAACAGGCGGTGCTCACTGCTTCGAGAAAGAAATATGGCCATCAAGGGGACATTGAAGTCCGCTATAACGAAGAGGCTGGCGAAATCGAGTTGTTTCAATTCAAACAGGTTGTGGAAGAGGTCGTCAATCCATCGGCTGAGATCGTCCTTAAAGAGGCAAGAGAACTAGATAGTGAGGCCCAGATCGGGGATAGCCTTGGGGTCAAGCTGAATACCGATTTTGGCCGCATCGGAGCCCAAACAGCAAAACAGGTCATCATCCAGAAAGTCCGAGATGCTGAACGTGAGAATGTCTTCAATGAATTTAAGGACCGGAAAGGAGATCTGGTCAGCGGGGCCGTTCAGCGAATGGAGAAGGGGAATCTCTATGTCACCATTGGTCGGGCAGAGGCCATCCTGCCTTCAAAGGAGCAGATCCCTGGGGAGGTGTACCGGCAAGGAGAACGAATCCGAGCTTATATTCTTGATGTGCAGAAGAATTCGAAGGGACCACAAATTTTCCTTTCGAGGACCCACCCAGGGTTCTTGATCAAACTCTTCGAGATGGAGGTTCCAGAAATCTCTGAAGGGGTGATCAAAATTATCAGCGCCGCCAGGGAACCGGGGGAGAGAGCAAAAATCTCTGTTTTTAGCTCGAACCGGGACGTTGATCCAGTGGGAGCATGTGTTGGGATGAAAGGTTCTCGTGTCCAGAATGTTGTCCAGGAGCTTCGAGGGGAAAGGATTGACATCATCCCTTGGTCCCAGGATCAAGCCAAATATGTCTGTAACGCTCTGGCACCGGCAAAAATTTCCCGGGTTTATATCGATGAGGAGAATCGTCATATGGAGATGGTGGTTGCAGACGATCAGCTCTCCTTAGCCATCGGGAAGAAAGGCCAGAACGTCCGATTGGCCTCCAAACTGACCGGTTGGAAGATCGATATCAAGAGCGAATCGAAGATGGAGAAGATCTCCAATGAGATCCTCGAGGGATTCAAAGTCCTGCCCCATATCGGGGACGTCCACAGCCGTATCCTTTATAACGAGGGATTCCGATCGGTGAAAGAAGTTGCAGAGGTTGACCCTGAAGAATTGGCAAAGATTTTGGAGATCGAGAAGGAGAAGGCGTCAGAGATTGTCGACGTTGCCCTGCAACTGGTTCGAAAGGAAGAAGGCCCGGAGGTTCGGGAGGAAGCTGCCCCTGGCCCAACAGATCCTGGTCTCGATCCCTTAGACCGGATTGAAGGGGTGGGAGAGAAGACCGCCAAGATATTGGAAGCCAACGGATTCAAGAGGGTACAAGATATTTTGAAAACGACTGTAGAAAAGCTTTCCGAACTTCCAGGCATCGGCAGCAAGAGAGCTGAGAAATTGATCCGATCTGCCCAACGCTACGTCGAGGGAAGGGGAAATGGGTGAAAGAGGACATGTCCCAATCCGTACGTGCATTGGTTGTCGGAAGAAGAGGAAGAAAGAGGAGATGCTTCGGTTCGTAAATGTTGCTGAACAGATTCTGTTCGTCCGTGGGAAGAAGGATCTCCACGGAAGGGGTTTCTATCTCTGTCCAGATATCCTGTGTCTTCGAATGGCACAGAAGAGGCATAAATGGATCGATCCTTTGCAATCGACGGGTCTCTTGGATCATTTTGTGGAAGGGTTGCAATAAGGGAGGGAAGGGAATGACGAAGATTAAAGTCCTCGATATCGCCCGGGAAGTCGGGATGGAGGATGATAAGCTGCTTCAGAAATTGAAACGGATGGGGGTAAAAGTAAAGGATAAGAAAGCGACTGACCATGAAACAGCCGTGACCCCCTCTGATGAAAAGATCATCGAAAGAGATTCCGAGAAGGAAGTCGTCGAAAAACGAGTCAACCCCACCGTCATCCGAAGACGGACGAGAACTTTAGAGATTAAACCAGAGCCTATACCTCCTCCACCCGTAATTGTCCAACCTGTCATCATAGAAGAGAAGGTCCTGAAGCTAGCAGAGGAAAAAAGAGAAGCAGAGGTGAAGCCTTATGAAGAAGCGGCTGAGAAAAAGGCCGTCAAGAAGGAAGCAAAGCCTCAAATAAAGGTGGCCAGAGGACGGAAAAAGACCGAAGAAATCACTGAACCCACGATCATCCCTGTCGTCCCCATCGAAGTAAAAGCAGAAGCGAAGGAACCTATCTCCCCGAAACCTCCCGAGGGGGTGAGGAGACCTCACGTCATCGGCGTGGAAGTTCAGAAGAGACCGGAAGTGAAGAAAGAGGCTGAGGAGCCAGAAGAGATCGCTCCCAAGAAGGTTGAGGCTAAGTTCGCACTCGGGGAGGAAGTGACGGAAAAAGAGAAGATATTTGGCCTCCCTGGAAAGAAGAAGGCGTTCGGGAAGAAGCGGAGAATCATTGAAGAAAGGATGCTGGTGGTGGAGAAGGAGGAATTAGAGGGGCTGCCAGAGAAAGAGTTAGAAATCGGTGCCAGAGCGTTCAAACCGATAAGGAAGAAGATCGTGTTGAAAATCCCTAAGAAGACGGAAATCACCGTTCCCAAACCGATTAAGAGAATTATTCGAATCGCCGAGGTGATTTCTGTCGCGGATCTTGCAAAAAGGATGGGGATCAAGGCAGGAGACTTGATTAAAAAACTGATGGAGATGGGCGTCTTCGTCAATATCAATCAGTTCATCGATGCCGATGTGGCCTCCTTGGTGGCCAGTGAGTTTAGCTACGAGGTGGAGAAAGTCTCGTTGGAGCGTCGGGATCTGCTGGAAAGGAAAGAGGATCTCCCTGAACAGCTGAAACCCAGGCCGCCGGTCGTCACCATTATGGGCCATGTGGATCATGGGAAGACCCTGCTTTTGGATGCCATCCGAAAGACCAACGTCGCAGAAGGGGAAGCAGGTGGGATCACTCAACATATCGGCGCCTACGATGTGCAGTTGGAAAACGGCCATGTGGTCTTTATTGACACTCCTGGCCATGAGGCTTTTACCGCCATGAGGGCCAGAGGAGCTCAGGTGACGGATGTGGTCGTCTTAGTGGTGGCTGCAGATGACGGGGTGATGCCTCAGACCAAAGAGGCGATCGATCATGCCCGAGCAGCGAAGGTTCCAATGGTGGTGGCGATCAACAAGATCGACAAATCGAATGCGAATCAAGAGAAGGTGAAGAAAGATCTGGCGGATTATGGTCTCATCCCGGAGCAGTGGGGAGGAAATACCCTTTTTGCCGAGGTATCGGCCAAGCAGAAGTCTGGGATCAAAGAGCTGTTAGAGCTGATCCTCCTTCAGGCAGAGGTTTTGGAATTGAAGGCCAATCCGGATAAATCGGCTCGAGGGATCATCGTCGAAGCTAAATTGGACAAGGGGAGAGGACCGGTAGCAACCATTCTCGTTCAGGAGGGGACGCTAAAGGCAGGAGATGCCTTCATCGCCGGCTCTCAATACGGGAGGGTGAGGGCAATGCTGAACGACAGGGGGCTAAAAATTGAGGAGGCCCGTCCCTCCAGCCCCGTGGAAGTCGTAGGTTTCACTGATGTGCCTGAGGCTGGAGAAACCTTCATTGTCGTCTCTGAAGAGAGGATGGCCAAACAGATTGGCCTATACCGGCAAGAGAAGATAAGAGAGAAGGAGCTCTCCAAGTTAAGCAAGGTCTCCTTGGAAGATCTTTATGAGAGGATCAAGAAAGGAGAGGTCAAGGAACTCAATGTGATCATCAAGGCCGATGTGCAGGGATCCATTGAGGCGGTCAAGGAGGCCTTGAGAAAACTGGCCACGGATGTCGTCAAGGTGAATATCCTTCATGACGGAGTCGGTGGCATTACAGAAACCGATGTGAACTTGGCCTCCGCTTCCAACGCGATTATCATCGGTTTCAATGTGAGACCGGGGCCGAAGGCTCAAACCTTGGCAGAGCAGGAGCGGGTCGATATTCGCACCTACTCCATCATCTACGATGCTGTGGACGACATCAAGAAGGCTTTAGAAGGATTATTGGAGCCAACCTACAAGGAACACCTCCTGGGGAGGGTCGAGGTGATCGCCCTCTTCAATATTCATAAAGTGGGACAGGTCGCAGGCGGTTTGGTTGTGGATGGGAAAGTTGTAAAGGGTTCTCATGCGAGACTCCTCAGGGATAACGTGGTCATTTATGATGGTCGAATCTCCTCTC
>CAZFJD010000017.1:0-19860 GCA_964518775.1 uncultured Syntrophaceae bacterium | reverse complement strand
GCCTTAGAGGATATTGGTTTCTACTGTGTGGATAACCTTCCTATCCTCCTCTTGCCAAAGTTTATACAACTCTGTGAGCAGTCAGACGGAAAGATCTCCAAAGTGGCCGTTGTGGAGGATATTCGGGGGACCGCCTCTTACCCCTCCTGGCAAAAGACAGAAGGGGCACAGGGAGGAAAGGATTTCTTGGAGGATTCAAGAAGGATTATCCAAGATCTCCATAAGGAAGGTTATTTGATCGAGATCCTCTTTTTGGAGTCCTCCGACCCTGTTCTGGTGAGGCGTTTTAGCGAAACTCGTCGCGAGCATCCCTTAGCGATCGGAGGATCGATCGCGGACGGAATCCGTTTGGAGAGAGAGCGGCTTCAGGGGATACGGGACATGGCGAATCAAGTGATCGATACATCAACGCTGAACGTCCACCAATTGAAAGAGCGGATTCAACAGTACGCGCAGGAAGGGTCGAACTCAGCTCAGATGACGGTGACCCTTCTCTCCTTTGGCTACAGCTTTGGGATCCCCGTAGAGGCAGATCTCTTGTTGGATGTTCGATTCTTGCCGAATCCCTACTTTGTCGAAGAACTGAAACGACGAAAGGGCGAGGATCCCAGAGTGGCGGAATACGTCCTTCAGAGTCCGGAAACGAAAGAATTTTTAAAGCGCGTTCGGGAGTTCGTTCGGTTCCTTTTCCCTCTCTATCTCAGGGAGAGAAAAACTCATTTGACCATCGCTGTGGGATGCACGGGTGGGAGGCATCGCTCCATAGTGGTCGTCAATCGATTGGCGGAGATGCTCCGAGACGAGTGGGTCCAGCAAAGGGTGTTTCTGTCTGTTCGACACCGCGATGCGGAGAAGGGGTGAGGGAGAGATGGTGGGAGTCGTCGTTGTCACACATTGTCACCTGGGAAAAGAGTTGATCTCAGCTGCCGAACTGGTGGTGGGAGAAGTGTTGAAGCAGTTCCAGTCCGTTTCGATCGATCCGAAGGAAGGATCAGAGGAGATTCGGGAGAAGATCATCGCAGCGATCCGAAAGGTGGACGAAGGGCAGGGGGTCCTGATCTTGACCGATATGTACGGAGGAACTCCTTCCAATATCAGCCTTTCCTTCCTGGAGGAAAGGAAGATCGAAGTGATCACCGGCGTCAATCTGCCCATGTTGCTGAAATTGGCAACCTATCATAACGAAATGGACCTTGAGGCGCTGGCCACTTTCATTACCGAATATGGTCAGAGGAATATCAATCTGGCCAGTGAGGTGCTTAAGAAGAGGATTGATAAGAAAAAAGATTGATGGGATCAACAGAAGTTCGAACCTTCACCATTCGGAACCGGCTGGGGCTCCATGCCCGTGCGGCTGCCCTCCTGGTAAAGACTGCAAACCTCTTTGTATCAGAGGTGACCCTCGAAAAGGACGGTCTGGAGGTGAATGGAAAATCGATCATGGGTATCCTGATGCTGGCTGCTTCGAAGGGCTCGAAGGTCACACTGAAGGCGAATGGAAAGGATTCCGGCCAGGCGATCCAGATCTTGGGTAAGTTGATTGAGGACAGATTCGGCGAGGAGTGAGGATGGCCGTTCAACAACAGATCAATAAATTCATTCAAGGCATCGGTGCTTCTCCAGGGATCGTCACGGGCAGGGCCTTTTTGGTCGAACGTTCCAAAGTTCGGCTGCCCCAGAAGGGGATAAGTCCGGACCACGTTGAAGAGGAAGTCAAACGGTTCCTCAGAGCGATCCAGGAGTCCCGGAACCAACTGATTGAGATTAAAGAGAAGATCCTGGACCCGGAGGTGCGTCGACACTCTTTCATCCTCGATGTCCACCTGATGATCTTAGATGATCAGATGCTGATCCAGGATACGGTCGATCGGATCCGGAAGAAGAAGGTCAACGCCGAGTGGGCTCTGGACCTAACGTTAGAGAAACTGGATATGGCCTTCAAGGCCATCGATGACGAGTACCTAA
Organism: uncultured Syntrophaceae bacterium; assembly: GCA_964518775.1. Classification (GTDB taxonomy): domain Bacteria; phylum Desulfobacterota; class BSN033; order BSN033; family UBA1163; genus JACAEX01. The sequence continues at coordinate 17,895 of CAZFJD010000017.1, read as the reverse complement.
GGGAGCGGCGGAGCGATCTCCACTATGTGTCGACAAGGATCTTCCGGAACCTCCTTGGAAAGAAGCATGATGATATCACGAAGATCAAAGGGAAAGTGATCGTTGTGGCTCACGACCTCTCTCCAGCAGATACGCTGCAGATGAACCTGAAACACGTTGCAGGGTTCATTACCGATATCGGTGGAAAGGTTTCCCACACCGCTATTCTCTCGCGATCCTTAGGCATTCCAGCTGTGGTTGGATTGGAGGTTGCCACTTCCCTCATCAACGGAGGGGACCTCCTGATCATTGATGGAGAGACGGGTGAGGTGGTGATCAATCCTCCGGAGGAAATCTCCCAATCCTTTCTCGAAAGAAAACGGCGTATCCGATGGATGGAGCGGGAGGTCCTCAAGTATGCTTCTCTGCCCGCAGAAACCCGAGATGGCGTTCGCGTCCGGCTCCAGGCGAATATCGAAATGGTGGAGGAAATCCCTTCTGTGAAGATGCATGGAGGGGAGGGGGTAGGGTTGTTTCGTACAGAGGTCCTCTATCTCAATCGAAAGGATCTCCCTACGGAGGAAGAGCATTTTCAGACCTATCGGCGTTTGGCAGAAAGCATCCACCCAGCCTTCGCAACGATCCGGACACTGGACATCGGTGGCGACAAGTTTCTTCCCCATTATTCGGAAGGCAACGAGATGAACCCGGCCATGGGGCTGAGGGCGATCCGGTTCAGCATCAAGGAGACAGAAATTTTCAAAGTTCAGTTAAGGGGGATTTTGCGTGCGAGCGTCTATGGAAAACTGAGAATCCTCTTCCCCATGATCTCTGGAATTGAGGAGATCCGACAGGCGAAGGCAATCCTGGAAGAGGTGAAGAAGGGTTTAGGCAGAGCGAAAATCCGCTTCAATGACAGAACCGAAATCGGCGCAATGATCGAAATCCCTTCTGCCTCCATTACGGCAGATATATTGGCGCGAGAGGTGGATTTCTTCAGCATCGGGACGAACGATCTGATCCAGTATGCCTTGGCGATCGATCGGATCAATGAGCATGTCTCTTACCTGTATGAGCCCCTTCATCCCGCGGTTCTCCGGATCATCCGAGGGGTGGTTCAATCCGGCCATCAAGCTGGGATTCCGGTTGCCATTTGCGGCGAGATGGCAGCAGAGCCTGCTTATGCCATCATCCTGTTGGGCTTGGGTTTGGACGAATTTAGCATGAATCCGGTCTCCATTCCGAAGGTGAAGAAGGTGCTCCGAATGCTAAGGTTTGAAGAAACTCAATCCTTAGTGGAGGAGTTGTTCCAATTCCGAACGGCATCGGAGATCGAACGCCATGTCCGAAACTGGATGCGTGAACAATTGCCGGAAGATCTTACCCAGTGGCATACAGAGGATTCGAGGACATAGGATCATAAACTAAGAGAGGGAGGAAAAACGGCATGGCAATGACAGATTTCTTATTTACATCGGAATCGGTCACCGAGGGACATCCCGATAAGGTGGCGGATCAGATTTCCGATGCGATCTTGGACGCCATCATTAGCCAAGATCCAGGGGCTCGTGTAGCCTGCGAAACCATGGTGACCACAGGAATGGCGATCATCGCAGGAGAGATTACCACTTCCTGTTATGTTCATATGCCGGCGATCGTTCGCGAGACGATCAAAGAGATTGGATACAACGATTCGGCCATGGGGTTTGATTGGGAGACCTGTGCGGTGATCACTTCCATCGATGAGCAATCCTCCGACATCGCGCAGGGAGTGGATGAGACGAATGCACATGAACAGGGAGCCGGAGACCAAGGGCTGATGTTCGGCTATGCCTGTAACGAGACGCCAGAGCTCATGCCTATGCCCATCATCTATGCCCATCGGCTGACGCGACGGTTGGCGGAAGCGAGGAGGCAGAACATTCTCGATTTCTTGAGACCGGATGGAAAGTCTCAGGTGACGATCCAGTACATCAACGGGAAACCCGTTCGTGTCGATTCAGTCGTGATCGCTGCACAGCATTCGGACAGTGTGGCCTATGAGAGGCTGAGAGAAGGGATCGTTGAAGAAGTGATCTTTAAGGTGATCCCTCCTGAATTGCGGGACAAGAAGACGAAATATTATGTCAACACCACAGGAAGATTTGTCATTGGAGGACCAAAGGCGGACTGCGGCTTGACGGGAAGAAAGATCATCGTCGATACTTACGGAGGGGTTGGCAGCCACGGAGGAGGTTGCTTTTCAGGAAAAGACCCCTCGAAGATGGACCGCAGTGCCTCCTACATGGCCAGACACATCGCCAAGAACATTGTGGCTGCAGGGCTTGCAGAAAAATGTGAGGTTCAGATTGCGTATACCATTGGTGTTCCCCAACCCGTCTCGGTGATGATCGATACGTCGAGAACTTCCAAAATTCCCCCTGATCGGATTGCAAGGATCATACGGGAGGTGTTTGACTTGAGGCCAAAGGCCATTATCGACTACCTCGACCTTCTCAGACCCATTTACAAGAGGACTGCCTGTTACGGCCATTTTGGTAGGAACGAACCTGGGTTCACATGGGAGAGCACCCACAGAGCGGAAGAGTTAAGGAAGGCAGCAGGAATATAAATTCCAGATTTCAAATTCCAAATTCCAGACAATTCCGAATCACCGAAATTCAAAACAATCTATTTTGGTTATTTGGATATTGGAAATTGGGATTTATTTGGGATTTGGATATTGGGATTTGGGATTTTTGAGAGAAGGGTGAGTAATTCCTTAAGAGATAGGAGCAGAGAGGATATGGAATATGACATAAAGGATATTTCATTGGCAGAAAAGGGACGGCTTCGGGTCGAGTGGGCGGAGATGGCGATGCCTGTTTCGAGGTTGATCCGGAGCCGTTTTGAGAAGGAGAAACCACTCAAGGGGATGCGTCTCTCCGCCTGCCTCCATGTGACGACTGAGACCGCAGTTCTGATGAAGACCCTTATCGCAGGAGGAGCCCAGGTGGCTTTATGTGCGTCCAATCCCCTAAGCACACAGGATGATGTGGCTGCCTATTTGGTCAAAGAACTTCCTCTTCCTGTCTTCGCTATCAAAGGAGAGGATAGCGAGACTTACTATGCCCACATTCAGAAGGCTTTGGCCTTTTTTCCCAACCTGACCATGGATGATGGAGCAGATCTCGTCTCCTCGCTCCACTTTATCGCTTTAGAAAAATGGGAGGAACTTCCTCCTTCTGTTCGACATTGGGCTGAAGGCCTCCCCCCTCGCCAGAGAAAAGAGATCATAAAAGGGGTGATCGGAGGGACTGAGGAGACGACGACTGGTGTGATACGGCTCCGTTCCATGGAGAATACAGGGGTATTGCAATTCCCTATCATTGCTGTCAATGACGCCGAGACCAAACATTTTTTTGACAACCGATACGGAACTGGACAATCCACAGTGGATGGGATCATCCGGGCTACGAATCGTCTGATCGCAGGAGCAAACTTCGTCGTCTCAGGATATGGGTGGTGTGGGAAAGGGCTTGCCATGAGGGCCAATGGGATGGGGGCCAATGTCATCGTCACCGAGGTTAATCCCCTGAGGGCACTGGAGGCGGTGATGGATGGATATCGAGTCATGCCCATCGCTCAGGCTGCTGAAGTAGGAGATATTTTCTGCACGGTCTCGGGCAACGTCAATGTGATCCGCAAAGAGCATTTTTTGAAGATGAAGGATGGGGCTATCATCGCCAATTCGGGTCACTTTAATGTGGAACTCGATCTCAAAGGGCTTGACGAACTGACCCTCTCGCGAAGGAAAATCCGCGATTTTGTCGAGGAGTTTCAGCTCAATAGTGGTCGAAAGATCTATCTCCTGGGAGAAGGGAGACTAATCAACCTGGCTTCTGCAGAAGGTCATCCATCGAGCGTGATGGACATGAGCTTTGCCAATCAGGCACTTTCTGCTGAGTATCTGGTAAGAAATCATCTGAATCTGCAAAAGAGGGTTTACCCTGTTCCCCGTGAGATCGATCAAGCGATCGCTCGGATGAAGCTCCAGTCCATGGGGCTTCAGATCGACCAACTGACTGAGGAGCAGCAGGACTACTTAGCCTCCTGGGAGCAGGGGACATGATCAAACATGATTCTCCAAATGTCCCAATGAAAAAGCTGAAGGGTCCTTGGAAATGGGTATTCGTTTTGGCTCTGATGGTGGTGGCGGGCCTTATTCTCTATCGGGGTTGGGCCTCCACCCAAAAGCGATCTGCAGCCCAGCGAGCAGGTCGTGGTGAAATCCCTGTACAAGTTTCGCCTGCCGTTCTTAAACCTCTTACCTATTCCCTGACCACCACCGGAGATATTGCACCCCTGCAGCAGGTCGATCTCTACCCCAAAGTCTCTGGTTATTTGGAACGGATCAACGTGCACTTGGGAGACTCTGTGAAACAAGGGCAGGTGATCGCCCAAATTGACCGGACCGATTTCTTGCAGAAGGTGAAGGAGGCTGAGGCAAGATTGGCTCACGCAAAGGCCCAGCTTTCTGAAATTGAGGCAGGGACGAGGACCGAAGAGTTGCGCCAGGCAGAGGAAGCGGTGAGGCAGGCTCAATCCCGTTTTGATAACGCAAAGCTTCATCGGGAAAGGATTGAAGCCCTTTTTAAGAGGCAGGTTATCTCAAAGAAAGAGGCGGACATCGCGGAGATGGAATATACCGTAACAGAGGCCCAATTAGCAGCAAGCCAGCAGCATCTTAAAATGCTGAGAGAGGGCGCCCGGCAGGAAGTGAGAGAGGCAAGCCAGGCAAAGATGAGAGAGATGGAAGCGATCTTGGGCCAAGAACGGATTCGTCTCGATAACACACTGATCACGGCTCCTTTTCATGGGGAGATCATCAGGAAGCACGTCGATCCGGGAGCGTTGGTCTCTCCCTCTACCCCAATTGTGACGCTCGTCCATACGGAGACTCTTAAGATTGTGGCCAATGTGTTGGAAAGGGATATTCCTCTGATGAAGATCGGGATGAAGGCCAAGATTCGAGCGGAGGCTTACCCCGACAAGGTATTCGAAGGAGAGGTGGCACGTCTTAATACCGCCCTTGAATTGGCCACTCGTACTCTTCAGGCGGAGATCTATATTCCCAATCGAGGTCGATTGTTGAAGCCGGGGATGTTTGCAAAGCTTGAAGTGGTTCTATCGGAAAAACCCCAAACCTTAATCATTCCAAGGCATGCGGTGGTTGAGGAAAGGGGTACGAAATCGGTTTTTATCGTGAAAGGGGGTCAGGCCTTTCGGAAATCGCTCGTCACCGGGTATGAACAGGATCAACTGATCGAAGTTCTCGAAGGGGTGTCAGAAGGGGACCAAGTGGTCGTAAGGGGACAAGAAATGTTAAAAGATCGTTCGACCGTCCGGGTAATCGAAGGAGGTTAATCATTCGATGGATCTCATCCGGGGGTCTCTGAAGAACCCTGTGGCCCGATTCATGGTGGCCATCGGGATCATCCTGCTCGGGGTCATCGCCTTCTCAAACCTTGCTATCGATCTCTTCCCTGAAATTTCCTATCCTATCATTTCGGTTGTGACCGAGTATGAGGGCGCAAGCCCAGAGGATATTGAGATCACGATCACCCGCTTGATTGAAAAAAGGGTGAGCCGAATTCAAAATGTTCGCTTTGTCTCTTCCCGTTCAAGAGTAGGGATCTCGACAGTCAGTATCGAATTCTATTGGGGCACAAACCTCGATGTTGCCTCCAATGATATTCAGCGCAGTTTGAGCGAAATCCAGGATCTCTTTCCCGAAGATGCGAAGCAGCCTATCATCTTCAAATTCGACCCTTCCCAGATCTCTGTCATCGTCTTGTCGATCACCGGCCCCATGGATGAATTTCGTCTGCGAGAGTTGGCAGAGGACTTCATCGCCCCAAGGCTGGAGAGCCTGAAAGGAGTCGCCTCTGCCAATGTCTTTGGTGGACAGGTAAGAGAGATCCAAGCAGAACTGGATCGGTCCAAATTGGAGAGGCTCAACCTTTCCCTGGATAGAGTCGTCCAGGCCGTACGAGTGGGCCATATGGACCGTCCTGGAGGAAGTATCAAAGGCGAGCAGAAGGAGTACAGTGTTCGAACTCTCGGCCGTTCCCCAGAGGTGAGGGATCTGGAAGAGATCGTGGTCCACCACCATAACGGAGTCCCTGTCCGTTTAAGGGATATCGGGAGGGTGAAGGATGGATTTGAGGACGCCGAGACTGAGGTCCATGTCAATGGCGTGAGGGGAATCGTCATCGGTGTTCAAAAACAGATCGGAGGCAATACCGTCTCCGTGGTGGACAACGTCTTAAAGGCCGTTCCGCAAATCCAAAAGGAACTCCCCAAGGGAGTTACCATCCGGGTCGTTTCTGATCAATCTACCTTCATTCGGAGATCGATCAAAAATCTCCAGCATGAGGCGATCATGGGAGCCCTCCTGGCGGTGGCCGTAATTCTCATCTTTTTAGGAAATGTGACGAGCACGTTGATCATCGCCCACTCCATCCCCATCTCCATTATTGCCACGTTTGTTCTTCTCCATTTTGGCAAGTTCACGCTGAACATCATGACCCTTGGAGGTTTGGCGCTTGGGGTGGGTCGATTAGTAGATGATGCTATCGTCGTTTTAGAAAATATTAACCGCCACATCGAACTCGGGGAATCGCCAGAAGAGGCTTCCTACAAAGGAGCCACGGAGGTGAGTAAACCGGTGATCGCCGCTACGATTACGAGCATCATCGTCTTCCTCCCCCTTGCCTTTGTGAAGGGGATCGCTGCTCTCTTGTTCGTTCAGATGGCTTATACGGTGGCCTTCTCTCTTCTTGCCTCCCTTTTCGATTCATTGACGCTCGTGCCGGTCCTTACCGCCAAATTCCTCCGGCCACGAAAGGAATCGGTGAAACTGTCATGGGGTCAAAAGATCTTTCAGAAGACGAGGCCTTTCTTCCTCAGGGTTGATCAACATTATCAGAATATTCTTCAGTTTTCTTTGGCCCATCGACGGCTTGTCGTGGTCGGAGTTGCCATCATCTTCGGGGGAACACTCTTTCTCATCCCATTGATCGGGACGGAATTCTTCCCCCCATCTGATGAGGGGCAGGTCAGGATGTCGATCCGGCTTCCTGTAGGGTCCTCTCTGGAACAGACGAAGAAGGTGATCGAAAAGGTAGAGGCGATGGTCTTCGAAGATGTTCCAGAATTGAAGTCCCTTTGGGCAAGGGCTGGCTCAGGCAGAGGGAGATCTGTGATCTTCAGCGGAAGGTTCGCTGGTCCTTATGTAGGATCAGCCTCATTGATGCTTGTCGATCAATCGGATAGGGATCGTTCGTCAGAGATGATCTCTCGGTCGTTGAGAGAGAATACCCGGAACATTCCCGGCACGATCATCACCGTCTATCCTGGGGGAATCGTTTCAAGAGTGATAACTTTCGGAGCCGATGAGCCCATCGACGTTGAAATCCTTGGATACGATCTGGCCACAGGGAGCCGATTGGGGAAAGAGGTAGACGGATTTCTTAGGGAAATCCGAGGGGTCACCGACATTCAAATCGGCCGTGAAGAGGGACTTCCTGAATACCAAGTGAAGATTCGTCATGATCGATTGGCAGCCCTTGGCTTGACGACTTCCCGGGTGGCGGAGGTCGTCAGGGGAGCGATCGAAGGCATTGAATCATCCATTTATGTTGACCCAAAGACAGGGAGGGAACATAAGGTACGGGTGAGGTTGAGCGAAGAGAGCCGCAGCCGGCCAGAGGATTTGAGAAGATTGCCCGTCCCCGCACTGAACGAGAAGGTCGTTCCATTGGAGAACGTGACGGAGATCGTGAGGACGTCCTCCCCTGTCCAATTGGAGCGAAAATATCAGCAGAGGATCGTCCATGTCACGGCCAATACGAGCGGCCGGGACTTGGGGTCTATTGCCAGCGAGATCGAAAAGAAGATCTCGGAGATGAAGATCCCTGAGGGATTTTCTATCCAATTGAAAGGAGCGCGTTTAGAGCAGAAAGAAGCCTTTCAGGTACTCCTGTTTGCGCTGGCTCTCGCCGTCTTCCTGATTTACATGGTGTTGGCCTCGCAATTTGCCTCATTGCTCCACCCCTTTCTGATCATGTTCTCCGTTCCATTGGGTTTCGTTGGTGTGGTCTGGGCTCTCTTCCTCACGGGAAATACATTGAGCGTCGTCTCCTTCATCGGAATCATTATGATGGTTGGGATCGTTGTGAGCAATGCGATCATCTTGATCGATTACACCAATCGCGTCCGGGGAGAAGGGGTGAAGTTGGAGGAGGCGGTGATCCAGGCTGGAAGAATTCGTCTCAGGCCGATCTTAATGACTTCCCTCACGACCATCTGTGGATTGATTCCGATGGCCCTCGGAATGGGTGAAGGTGCTGAGGCCAATGCGTCTCTGGCCATCGCTGTGATCGGAGGACTTTCAATCTCAACTCTCCTCACGCTCGTCTTCGTCCCAACGCTTTATCTGATGGTTGAAAGCTGGAGAGCCAAAAGAAGAGGGTTCCAGGGGTCTGGGATTCAAGTGGTCGAGTGAAGTAATTCTAATCTAAAAAATATTACCCTTGAACCCTTGGTCCCTTGAATCCTTGAACCCTCCCTAGTGAATTGATTATGATCGAACGTCGAAGGACACGTCAGATCTCTGTGGGTCCTGTAAAGATTGGCGGCGATGCACCTATCTCTGTCCAGTCGATGACAAAGACGGATACAAGAGATGTTCGAAGGACGGTCCAACAGATTCATCGACTTGAAGAAGCAGGTTGCGAGATCGTGCGGGTGGCTGTCGTGGATGAGGGGGCAGCCCATGCGATTGGTGAGATCAGAAAAAGAATTCGTATCCCTCTCATCGCGGATATCCACTTTCACTATCAGTTGGCGTTAAGAGCGATAGAGTCAGGAGCGGACGGAATTCGGCTCAATCCAGGCAATATCGGTGGAAGGGAGCGCCTCAAGGCGATCGTCATGAGTGCAAAAGGCCGAGGTATACCGATCCGCATTGGAGTGAATGCAGGGTCGTTGGAAAAAGACCTTTTGAAGCGATATGGCGGGGCAACAGCCGAGGCCATGGTCTCGAGCGGACTTCGGACAATCGAGTGGATGGAAGACCTTGGATTTCATCAAATCAAAGTCTCTCTGAAGGCGTCGGATGTCCAGAGGAGCGTGGAGGCCTACCGCCTTTTTTCAAGAACGACAGACTATCCGCTCCATCTCGGTATCACAGAGGCAGGGATAGGTTCTGATGCGGTTGTGAAATCTTCCATCGGGATCGGGCTTCTGCTCTGCGAAGGGATTGGAGATACACTGCGAGTTTCATTGACCGGGGATCCGGTCCAAGAAGTGCGCGTAGGCTATGAAATATTGAGGGCCTTAAGAATTCGGCAGCGGGGCGTCGAAATTATTTCCTGCCCAATCTGTGGCCGCTGTGAGGTTGATCTCACTCGGCTTGTGGAGAGAGTCGAAAAGGGGGTTCGAAGGATCTCCAAACCCTTAACCATTGCCATTATGGGATGCGTTGTCAATGGACCAGGTGAGGCCAAAGAGGCAGATATTGGAATCGCTGGAGGGAAAAGGGTAGGAGTGCTCTTTAAGAAGGGAAGGGTGGTTAAGAAGGTTAAAGAAAGGGATTTTGCAAAGGTTCTCTTGAGCGAAATCTATGAAATGATCGGGGGAGAAAAAAATTCCAAATTTCAAAGTTCAAATATCAAATGAATGTCAAATCGCCAAATCCAAAATTTATAATATTTCAAATTTGGGTTTGATTTGTTATTTGAGCTTTGGCATTTGATATTTAATTTTCAGGTGGAACGGAGTCTTTTCCAGACATAGTAGATTCGATGCAACACTGTGAAGTGGGTGAGTATCGTTAAGATCCAAAGGATCGGCTCCATCCAGCCAAGAATTGCACCTGCTGAAAGGAGGCCGATCCGTTCAGCCCTCTCCATGAGGCCTATGCTACAGGGAACGTTTGCAGCCTCTGCTCTCGCCCTTACATAGGGAATGAGAGCCGTACCAATGCTCGCAAACGAGGCAAGGATGACGAGAACAGGGTCTGGTTTCCTAAGATAATAGATGAGAAGGGACAGAAGGAGGAAGAGGTCTGAATACCGATCCAAGACCGAATCCAAAAAGGCACCGAAGGTCGTAACCTTTCCCAATTTTCTGGCTACCACGCCGTCGAAAAGGTCGAAGATACCCGAAAGGATGATAAATAGCCCTGCTAAAATCCAAGATCCCTTTAGAATGAGGAATGAGGCCAGAAGAGTTGCCAAGAAGCCTAAGAAGGTGAAGAGGTTTGGATTGCCGCGTTCTCCGAAAATTTTTTTAAATACGTTATAGAGATAGGGATCAAGTCGATGCCCGATTTTATTGCCAATCATCTTTAAAGCCATACCCCCCCTCCTCTCCTCCCCCCGCAAGTGGGGGAGGAACAAGGTGGGGGAAATTTTTGGAACAGAAGATAACATTTTGAGTGGAAAAGTCAATTACCCCCTTCCTCTCCTCCTCCTGCCTACCGCAGGCAGGCAGAAGCGGGGGAGGATGAAGGGGGATTTGAGGGGAGGTATCTATGGCATCCAAAGTGATTTCGATGACAGAACTGAAAACCCTAACTCTAAGGGGGAGAGGAAAGGTAAGGGACATCTATGATCTTGGAGATCGACTTCTGATCGTGGCTACGGATCGTATCTCAGCCTTTGATGTCGTCATGCCAAATCCGATTCCGGATAAGGGAAAGATACTGACACAGCTCTCCAAGTTCTGGTTCGATATGACAAAAGAGATTGTTCCCAATCATATTATCTCAACAGAGGTGAAAGATTTTCCTGAAGAATGTCGACCTTATCACGAATTGTTGAGGGACCGCTCCATGCTGGTGACGAAGACGGAAGTCCTTCCTGTCGAGTGTGTCGTTAGGGGTTATCTCTCTGGTTCCGGGTGGGAGGAGTATCGGAATTCAGGAGAAGTGTGTGGCGTTAAACTTCCCCAGGGTCTCGTGGAGTCTTCGAAACTGGCGGAGCCTATTTTTACTCCTGCTACTAAAGCTGAGATCGGTCTCCACGATGAGAACATCACCTTCGAGAAGGTGGAAAAGATTGTGGGGAAAGATCTGGCCCGTCGATTAAAAACCCTTTCGCTGTCCATTTATAAAAAAGCTCGAGATTTTGCAGAAGGCAAGGGGATCCTCATCGCAGACACCAAGATGGAGTTCGGGATCAAAGATGGAAAACTCCTTCTGATTGACGAACTGCTCACCCCTGACTCCTCGAGATTCTGGCCCAAAGGTGATTACCGTCCCGGGGTTCCACAAAAAAGTTTCGACAAACAGTTTTTGAGGGATTACCTTCTCTCTCTCCGATGGGATAAGAATCCTCCTGCCCCTCCTTTGCCGGAGGAGATCATTCAAAAGACACGAGAAAAATATCTTGAGGCTTATGAGAGATTGGTTGGAAAGCCTCTGTAGTTTTCTCAGGAATGCTTGAGGCTTCCTTTCTCCGTCTTCTTTAACACGGGCAAGTAGGATGGTTGTTCCGCAAGAAGGGCTCTATTCATACTCAGGCCATCTCTGATGATCATCGCCATTTCGACAACTCTTCTTCCAAGGCTCTGTGCTGAACGAACCGCTATCTGAGCATCCAGCTTTCCATCCTCCAGGAGGGTTTTTAAGGCACTCACTTTGGGGCTTACTTCGGTCCATCCTCCGGCACCGATATAAGATTCCCAAAGGTCACCTGGGACCGGTATACAGCGCATGAGAATAGCATGAGTATTGATAAAGGCCTGAGCATGTTCCTGTCCAGCAAATAGATGGCTTCCTTGTGTGATGCTACCGATGACCTTCATCAGGCGTGGGATATGGAACACTGGTTCTCCCAGCAGGAAGTCGCTGAAATAGTAACCGAGAGAATTTCCCAATCGATCGATAAAACACTTTACCTGCCCCGGGATGCCCATATGGTAAACAGGGAGCGAGTAGATGATCGCATCAGCATCCAGCCATTTATCCCGGAGCTCCTGAAATCCGTCTTGAATGCGACACTCCCCTTTAAGTTTCTTATGGGCCTGACAGGCATCACAAGGAGCAAAGCGAGTCTTGCCAAATATGTGAATCTCCGTCTCAACCCTTTCTGGATATGTTTTCACTGCAGCGTCTAAGGCATGTTTAAGGAGGAAGAGGCTGTTGCCCTTTCTTGGACTTCCTGAGATTCCCAACAATCGGATTCTCGATTCTTGCTCTAAATTGGTCTCCATTCTTCCCTCCTTTAATTGTTTTAGCCACCTGCAACCATTGGAAGGAGTGAGACTTCATCTCCTTCTCGAAGAAGGGTCTTCCAACCCGATAGAGAATAGATACTCAATCCATTCAGGAGCACAATGAGAGCGCTTGTGTTCTTCAGAAAAGCAATCTTGTTACTATCTAATTCCAGGTGCTCCCGGATAACCTTTTCTTTGATTCTGGCGAGAAGGGTCTCAACAGAACTGCCATCCTCCAGTTCTATCTCAGACCTGTCAGGAATGGCTTGCGAAAAGATCCTTACTTTCACACGAATCATTTTTTGATTTTCATCTGCGCTTTATCTATTGCTTAAGCTAAGTCTTCTTATTCGATTTGCGAGGGACTTTGCCTTGTGATTCCAATTCCGGAATCACCTCTCCCAGATCCAACTTCTCGAGGGTTTCCCTGTAAGGCCAGCTCGTTTTCTTGTCCCAATCATGGAGTTCATAATATTCGTCCAACAGCCGATTGAGCATTTCTGGAGAGTTGATCGGTACAAATCCATTCGGGGTGCTTTTCGCCTCCATTGCCTTCATCACATCTTGGCCACGGGCAAGCGATTCGAGGGGTTCATTCATCAAACGCCAAGGAAGGGTATCATCCACTCGGGCGGCTCCTTCACGCACATTAAAACACTTTTCCAGGGTGAGGATCCTTCGACCCGCTTTCATCAATTCTTCTTCGGTCACCCCCCTACCAATCGCCGCAGAGAACATATCCGCCATCTGTTGCGGGTCTACGCCGAAGCGGGATGTATTGATAAATGCGCACAGTCCAAGGGAATCCGTGGCTGCAAAGCAGTCCTCATGCCACCGGACAATCTCCGCCCGTTTCTCCATGAGCCTGGGATTGGCATATTTTTCATCACCGGTGATCTTTTTGATGAGACGCCTTCCGCCAGGCCTGGTACCGAATTCGGCGATTGTCTCGGAATGGAGGTGATCCGGTCCACGAGGGTTAACGGCAAAGGCAAGGGCATAGCCAAAGGCAGCCCTTGTCTCCACTCGCGACTGTTCCAATCCCTTGGCTTGAATCGCCCATTCTTCTGATCCATGGCCGATCTTTTCAGATGCCCTTTTGACGCCATCGGCCAGGAGATTGCCAAGGCCTTGACGAAATGCGATCCTTCTTACCATTTCAACAATTGCGTCACCATTTCCCCATTCGAGGCGGAGCCCTCCAAGCTGCTCCTTGGTGAAGATATTTTTCTCATAACACTCCATTGCCCATTGAATGAGGTTCCCAGTGGAGATCGTATCTAAGCCATAGATATTGCACAGCTCATTCGCCTTGATCACGACCTCCAGATCGATGCTTCCGCAACCTGTACCAAGGGCACTTATCGTCTCGTACTCAGGACCACCTGTGTAGCACCCCGCATACTTTCCTTCCTTGATCTCGCAGTAACGGTGACAACAGAAGATGCAGGCATTACAACCGATCCTTCTCTTCAGAAAGCCTGATTGTTCCGCCAGGTAAGGTCCGCCGACTTTTTCAGCTCCTTCAATATACCCCTGGCGAAAATTGTAGCTGGGAAAGGCGCGGGCTTCATTTACCATCGGAACACTTCCCGCAGTGCCGTAAAGATGGGCAAATCTTGCGGTGGCATCTTCATAAGAATTCTTAATGGCGACATGGCAGCTTCGGTAAAACTCCTCTGGATCGGCCACTCTCACAGACCCATGGCCCCGAACAACCACCGCTTTCAGCTTTTTCGAACCCATCACAGCCCCTGCACCACCCCTGGCCGCTGCGTTATAAACAGAGAACATGACGGCGGCAAAGAATACTAAGTTTTCTCCACCCTGACCGATGACGGCCACTTGGGCTGATGGATCGCCAACCTCCTTATGGAGGAGTTTCGCACTTTCTCTGACATCCTTTCCCGAGAGGTGCCGCGCATCGCAGATTTCAACTCTCTCATCATGAATCCAAAGATAGACGGGTGTTGCTGCTACCCCATGGACGACCAGATAATCATATCCCGAAAATTTTAGCTCTGTTCCCCAGTGGCCCCCCACATTGGTCTTCAAGTAAAGATGGGTCGTAGGACTCTTGCACGTTACAGTTGTCCTTCCCGAAGTAGGCGCAAATGTTCCTGTGAGAGTACCTGTCCCAAAGATTAAGACATTCCCCGGGCCGAGTGGATCGATACCTGGTTTCACAGAGTCCCACAGGATCTTCGCATTTACCCCTCGGCTGCCGATGAATTTATAAATCCACTCCTCAGGGATCGGCTCTGTCCAGATCTTATTTCCTGATAGATCGACATGGAGTATCTTCCCTGCTATGGCAAAGGACATTTACTCTCTCCTTTCTGATTGAGTTCAATCCAAACGATAGTCCCATTCATGCGTAAACCAGCGCCTCGGGCAGTCGGCAGACCTTTACGCACTCCGGATCTCCCTGACACAAATCACAGGTAAAGGCCTTTTGGTTTTCCTGATCAAAAAACATGGCTTCAAAAGGACAGGCGCTGATGCAAAGCTGGCAGCCGTTGCAGAGGTCGACATCGACCTGGATGACACCTGTTGGTCGATTCTTGGACAGAGCTTCCTCTGGGCAGACGCTGATACACGGAGGATCTTCACAGAACTGGCAGAGGACGGGCGTATGCCTTCCGTGGGCTTCATCCGAAATGATCTTGATCCGGGAATCGTGGTAGTTGCATGCATCTGCGTGTATGAAAGAGCAGATCAGCATACAGCTCCTGCAGCCAGTGCACTTACCAGGATAGGCCACCAATCGCTTCATTCGCTCCCCTTCTTTTCTATAAGTTCGATCCGAAAGACGACAGGGTTCTTGGAATCGGAACAGCATCCCACCGCGACATTCTTTTCAGTCTCCCAGGGAAAACTTCCGCCATATTTCAAAGTGAGCAGAACCGGATGAATCTCATGGTAGGCCCACGCACAGAAGTTTGGAATGGTCTGAGGTGGGCTCTCGTCAGGATGCATAATCACATCTCCGACCTTGAAGCCAAAGCTACAGGTGCCTCCACCTTGGATCTCCTTAACGGTGATCTTGAATATTCGCTGCTTCATTTCTTCCCGTCCTTCGATAGGTTGGACGTCTAAGTAATCTCTCCTCTGAAATATGAGCGGTTCCCCGCGGATTACGAAGTCAGCATCTTGGACTTCACCGACGAAGATGGTGTGATCACCTGATTCGGTAGATCTCAAGACAAGACAGTCCAGGTAAGCCAAGCAATCCGTGAGAATCGGAGAGCCTGTCTTTCCAATCCTGTAAGAAACCTGAGCGAATTTGTCCACCTCTCGGCCGGATTGCTTTCCAAAATGCCTCGCCACATCGACCTGGTCGCTTCTCAGGACGTGGACAGCAAACACACGACTTTCTTTAATGAGATCATGGGAAAAATTCTTCTTCCAAACACTTGCCATAACGAGAAAAGGCTGTTCGGCTGATCGGTTGACCCAGCATGCAGACATTCCATTTAGTTTATCCCTGAGACGCGTGGTGATCACAACAACCCCTCGAACCATCTGGTCAAAGACCCGGTCAATCAACGTCACCTCGCGTCCAGTGCTCGTATATTCTTTTTCTTCGTTTGCCCCCATTTCGTCCCTTCTCACTTTGAACGGGCAACAAATCGTCCTGTCGTGTTAAATGTATTTTAAACCGTATAATAAGATTGATAAAAAGGCCTTGTCAAGGCAGATGAAGAAGGCATTTTCCCAAATCCAGCAAATTGTGGCTTGATAAAAGGCATGGGAGTATGTATAATTGTCACAAATTTTAGGTTGGTAAAGGGTTGATGTGATTGGGGAGGATTCTTTAGAAATAACACGAGAGGAGGGAGATGCTATGAATAAGAGAGAAAAGGATGGAAAGGGGTTTATAAGCCGAAGAAATTTTCTCAAATGGACAGGTGGCATGGCCCTTGCACTGCCATTTGCTCACGTCAGAAGAGCGCATGCAGCAGAAGAGAAAACAGTAACGGTGGCCTGGGACACGGAGATCGACACGTTAGATCCAGCTTCCTTTAAGACAATCGGTGCGTACAACGTCGTTGCCAATATTTACGACACCCCCATCTACTGGGGAGTCTCGCCCATCCCTGGCAAAGAGGGCTTTTTCCTCTCGAAGCCGGGCGACTTTGTACCCCGGCTGGCCGAGTCATGGACGCGGGAGAAGGATGGAGGCACGATCGTGTTTAAGGTCCGCAAGGGCGTGAAGTTTCCTACCGGAAATCCTGTCACTGCTCACGCCTTTAAATACTCGTTTGACCGGGGTCTCCTTTCCCCTGGCTACATGCGACTCATCATTCCCACTCTTCTAATGGTCGATTCGCCGGATCAGTTTGAGGTGAGGGATGACTATACCTTCGCTATTAAGATGAAGAAACCGAATCCGATGGACATGGACATCATCGCCCTCAGCAACAATGCTATCCTGGACCCGGCAGAGGTGAAGAAGCATGCCACTTCGGATGATCCTTGGGCAGCGAACTGGTTGAAACGGAATCCGATTGGCGGCGGGCCATACACACTGGCCAAGAATATTCCGGGAGTAGAGGTGGTTTTAGAGGCAAACAAGGGATACTGGCAGAAGCCGCCTTACTTTGAGCGGATTGTGCTCAAGTTTGTGCCCAGTGAAGCCGACCGGGTTATGCTTATTAAACGGAAGGCCGTTGATATGGTCGTTGGCAGGCCAGGGCTCTCCCCCAAAAATGTAAAGAGTTTGGAAGGAGAACCAGGACTTAAGATCTTCAGCGTCCCTGATACAACTTGCCATTTTGTTTCTATGAACCAGAAGAGACCTCCTTATGATAACATAAAGGTGAGACAGGCGATCAACTATGCCATTCCCATGGAAGCGATCATGCCAAATGTCCTCTTCGGTTACGGAAGGCTAATGAAGAGTCCTGTCCCGGACCTGACACCTACTTATGACCTGACTGCCAACAAATATAAGTTTGACCTTGAAAAGGCGAAAGCCCTTCTAAAGGAGGCGGGATATGAGAAGGGTTTTACAACAAACATGGCCATCCGATTGGGATGGATTCCTCATGAGCATGCTGCAATCTGGATGCAGCGCGAGTTTGAAAAGATAGGGATCAAGGTGAACATCGTGAAAGAGACGGATGCCACCTTCCGGCAGAGCATGACTCAGGGGCTTCATGAAATCTCCATTGAGTCGTGGCAATCATGGGTCAATGACCCTCTTTACCACATTCAGTGGAACTTCCACTCAAAAGCAAAGGCTACGAATGTGAATTTCTACTCGAACCCTGAGGTTGACAAACTCCTCGAAGAGAATATGCACGAGACAAACCTCGATAAACGGAACGCAGCCTCCCGAGAGCTACAGAAGATAATCATCGAAGAGGCTGTCTGGGGATTCCTCTGGTACGATAACTGGACCCGGGTGATGAAGACAGATCTTTACGGCCTGGAGAAGCGATGGGATACCTTTGAGAGATATTATTCCTTGTTCAGGAAGGCATAAGGCGATTTGAAAGTACTGAGGTGGATGTTCCATATCAGCAGTTTCGGTAAATTGAATGGGGATTGGTCGTTATCTTGCTAAACGCTTACTGATGGTGATCCCCACGTTGCTGGGGGTCACCATCATCACTTTCACTCTCACCTACCTCCTCCCTGGAAATC
>CAZFJD010000016.1:0-19901 GCA_964518775.1 uncultured Syntrophaceae bacterium | reverse complement strand
TCTCCGCTCCATTTTAATTTTGGTTTTCTTGCAGCCAAGACCTCATCTAGTCTCCTCAACTTCACTTTCTGGGGCGCTTGCCGAAGAAGCTCTGGATTTTCCCGGGCCTCTTTTGCAATCTCAATCATCGTTTCAATGAATCGATCGAGTTCTTCCTTGCTCTCTGTCTCAGTGGGCTCCATCATCAGTGCGGCCTTGACCACTAAGGGGAAGTAGATTGTCGGTGGATGGAAACCGTAATCGATCAACCTTTTTGCAATGTCGAGGGTGCTGACGTGATACTTCTCCTGAAATCGATCCGTGAAGACACACTCATGCATGCAAGGACGATCGTAAGGAAGATGATAATGGTCTTTCAACCTTTCCATCATATAATTCGCATTGAGGACCGCCATCTCGCTCGCTCTCTTAAGTCCATCCGGTCCCATGGAAAGGATGTAGGCGTAAGCCTTGAGGAGGACGCCAGAGTTTCCATAGAAGGCCTTCATCTTCCCAATGCTGCGAGGCCGATCTTCGTTGAGTCTGTAAGTATCTCCAACCTTCTCAATTACAGGGACAGGAAGATAAGGAGCAAGCTCTTTCTTAACAGCCACCGGACCAGCACCAGGACCACCTCCACCGTGAGGAGTCGAAAAAGTCTTGTGGAGATTGATGTGGACCACGTCAACGCCTAAATCGCCCAGTTTCACAATACCCATTAAAGCGTTTAGGTTGGCTCCGTCGCAATAGACAAACCCACCCTTCCGATGGACGATCTCAGCAATTTCTGCCAGATGCTCTTCAAAGAGGCCTAACGTATTGGGATTGGTCACCATGATCGCTGCCACCTCTTCATTCATCTCCGCAGTTACCTTTTCTGGACTAATGACCCCTCTCTCATTTGACTTGATCTCCACCATCTGGTAGGAGGCAATAGAAGAAGTGGAACAGTTCGTTCCATGAGCAGTGTCCGGGACCAATACCTTTCTGCGTCTTTCTCCGCGGGCCTGAAGGCATGCCCTGATCATCATCATCCCCGTCAGCTCACCGTGAGCCCCTGCTGCCGGTTGCAAACTCACACGATCCATCCCCGTGATCTCAGCAAGAAAACTCTCCAGCTCGTACATGAGCTTCAGAATTCCTTGAGAGAGATCTACAGGTTGATAGGGATGGATCTTAGCAAATCCGCTCATCCTCGGCACTTCCTCATTCACCTTTGGATTGTACTTCATCGTGCAAGAGCCCAAAGGATAGAATCCGCTATCGACACCATAGTTCCACTGAGAGAGTCGGGTGAAGTGGCGAACTACATCGACCTCACTGAGCTCAGGAAACCCTTCTAACTCCTTTCGCAAAAGATGGGAAGGAATGGCGTTTACGGCCTCAACCTCTTCAACATCCCACCGGGGCAGGGAATATCCTCTCCTTCCCCTGCTCCCCTGCTCAAAGATCAAAAGCTCGTCTTGAATGAGTCCGGTATCTTTTTTCTCGTTCACGATACTGTCCTTATATTTTGTCATTCCTGCGAAAGCAGGAATCCAGGAAAACACTGGACTCCGGGTCAAGCCCGGAATGACAAACCACATAGAACTTATGTCGTCACGTATAATGACTATGAGACTAAGTGACGATAAGACTATTCGACTTCAGTGCTTTTGACAATTCATTGGCCCAGCGATCGATCTCTTCTCTCGTATTCATCTCTGTCACTGTAACAAGGATATGGTGATCCAGTTCAGGGTAAAACTTCTTCAAAGGAAGCCCACCGATGATCCTTCTCTCCTTTAACTTCTCTAATACCTTTTCAGGCTCCCCTTTAATCCTCAGGACAAACTCATTGAACATCGGAGAGGAGAAGGCCAGGTTGCAACCAGGGATCCGGCAAACGATCTTCTTGGCGTACTCTGCCCTACTCAAATTCATCGCCGAAAGCTCTCTCAACCCCGCTTTTCCAAGACACGAGAGGAAGATAGTGGCCATCAGTGCACAAAGCCCTTCATTGGTACAGATATTAGAGGTGGCTCGCTCCCTCCGAATGTGCTGCTCTCGTGCAGCCAGAGTGAGGACGAAACCTCTTTTTCCATCCAGATCGACTGTCTCACCAACCAGCCGGCCAGGCATCATCCGGACAAACCTCTCCCGTGTCGTAAAGATCCCCAAATAGGGACCTCCGAAAGAAAGGGGAATGCCCAGACTCTGGCCTTCGCCTGCAACGATATCTGCTCCCATTGCTCCAGGTGGTTTCAGAATTCCAAAGGCAATTGCCTCGCTAAAACTGACGATCATCAATCCACCGGCCTTATGAACCTTTTCGGCAATGGGTTGAAAATCTTCAACGGCGCCGAAAAAGTTAGGGCTCTGAACCACCACCGCAGCAACCCCTCCATCGAGGAGATCGAACAGCACCTTCTCATCTGTTCTTCCTTCGCCTTCCTTATAAGGAACCGAAACGATCTCCTCCTGATCAGGATCGGTGTAGGTTTGCACGACCCTCCGATATTCAGGATGGACGGCCCCCGACAGGAGAATCTTCTTCCGTTTTGTTATTCTGCGGGCCATCAAAACAGCCTCTGCTAAACTTGAGGCTCCGTCATACATGGAGGCGTTCGAAACCTCCATGCCGGTCAATTGGCCCATCAATGTCTGGTATTCAAAGATCGCCTGGAGAGTTCCCTGGCTGATCTCAGGCTGATAAGGCGTATAGGCGGTGTAGAACTCAGAGCGTGAAGTCATGGCAGAGACAACCGCAGGAATGAAGTGATGATAAGCCCCTGCACCAAGGAAACTGCTGTAAATCGGCGATTGAAGCCCTTGGAGATGGCGAAGGAGGTCAGGTTCAGAAAGAGGGTTTGGGAGGCTTAAAGGCTTAGAAAGTTTGTACTCTTTGGGAATGATCTCGAAGAGATCCTCGACCGTCTTAGCACCAATGGTCTCGAGCATCGCCCGGCAATCTTCTTCCGTATGGGGGATGTAACGGATGAAGTTTTTCATGACGATTCCTCGGGGAGGGTTCCCTGATAGGCTTTCGAGGATAGAAGGCCTTTCAACTCCTCTCTCTCCAGAGTCTCCATCTTCACAATCCATCCCTTTCCATAAGGATCCACATTGATGAACTCAGGATGTTCTTTAAGTGTAAGATTCCTCTCGACCACTTTTCCAGTGATGGGTGAAAACACATCGGCAACCGTCTTTACGGACTCAACCACGCCGATGCTCTCCCCTTTCTTAAACTCTGATCCAACTTCTGGAAGTTCCACATAGACAATATCCTTCAATTGACTCTGGGCATAGTCCGTCAGTCCAATCGACACCTGACTTCCTTCGTCTCGTCGAGTCGAGCCTCCGACTTTCACCCATTCATGGCTCTCTGTGTAAAGCAGATCCTCTGGGAATTCCATCATTCACCCCCAATTAATTTCAGATTTCATATTTGAGATCTTAGATTTTTTCAATCTGCAATGAATTTATCTCAATTTCTCTAAAGGAATATTGATAAGCATTTCTATGGCAGAGATATGCTTCAATTCGCCATTTAAAAGGATCATGTGCTTAGATGTTTTAGAGGCCATCTTTCGGCCAGATACAGCTGCTTCAATGACAATCTCCTTTGTGATCTGCTCACCCTCTCTCCATGGAATGACTTTTATTTCATGGGACTGATAATCCACAAGGACGCACGGAATTTTTCTACATCCTATCCTTTTTAAAGCCTGCAACCGGTGATGCCCATCTAATATAATGTAGCTATTTTTGTCTATCGCAATAGGCATTCTAAGAATGCCATCTGAAAGAATCTCCTTTCTCAATTCTTCCAAGTAATCGGGTCTGATCTCTTCGTGCTCTTTAAGTTCTTCTAAGTCGATCAAACAAATGTTACCCGTGATTTGTAAACCAATTTCTCGTGACCTCTTTGACGGATGAATCTTGCCGGGAAGTTTTTTCTTCTTCATGGCATCCCATCCCTTCCACAATTTTCCATCCCTCACCCCTCCCCTCTGGGAGAGGGGAAGCCGCCTGCCGGTAGGCAAGGGTGAGTAGAATTTCTCCCCAAAAATAAAAGGAGGAAGGACATTCCAAGGCTTTTCGTCCTTCCTCCTGTCTTTTGACCTGAGAGATTATCCCTCCACAGGCTCGGGATTTGTCCCCTTCGGTGTCCAACCCTTCGACCAAAGCTCAGGGTTCCCCTAAGCAAAACTCGAAGGTTCAGATCTTTCCAGGATTTGACTGAGTTACAGTCCTTTTGCCTGAGAGTTTCGTCCCAATCTTTTTGGGATTTGCCCCTTCGGCGCCCCTCCCTGAGCGAAAGTCGAAGGGCAGGGGTCTCTCCTGTAACCTAAAAAATTTTGTCCCAATTGAAAAACGATGTCAAGAAGAATCTTTGAAAAGAAAATGTAAAATCGGCCATTTTCCACTTAGATATACTTGACAATTCAAAAATGGAGTAGTAGGTTAGTGGTGCTTTGAATACCACTTCATCAAGAACTGCTCCAGAATTTTTCACCACAGAGATGTTACCAAATTAAATTCCGAATAAATCGCAAAATGAGTGAGGCGAGAATGAAAATAAAGATTCGGGGCAGTAAGGATTTTTACGCGGGACTCCTTTTCATATCATTTGGCGGCCTTGCCACGGCCCTCTCACCCAGCTATCCAATGGGGACCGGAGCCCGTATGGGACCGGGCTATTTTCCCACGGTTCTTGGTGGAATTCTCACCCTGCTCGGCATTCTTATCTCGATCCGAGGCCTGCTACGGGAAAGCAGCGATCCCTTCGGAGGACTGGCACTGCGTCCTTTACTCTCAGTCCTCGGCTCTGTGTTGGGGTTTGCATTTTTTGTCGACCGTCTTGGCTTGGTCATAGCGATCATCATGCTGACTGCCGTAAGTTGTCTCGGAGGGTCGGAATTCCGTTTTCGGGAAGTTGTCGTCTTTTCCCTTGTGCTCACTGTAATGGTCGTCGTCGTTTTTGTTTACGGCCTCAAACTTCCATTTAAGGTATGGCCTCTGTAATGGAAATTCTCAGCCATTTGTACCTCGGTTTCGGCATAGCCTTGACGCTAACGAATCTGTTCTATTGTCTTGTTGGGGTCGTTATCGGCACAACCATTGGCGTCCTGCCCGGTATCGGTCCAGCTGCTACCATTGCCATGCTCTTACCAACGACCTTCAGTCTCCCTCCAGTGACGGCTTTGATCATGCTTGCCGGCATTTATTACGGTGCTATGTATGGAGGGTCCACCACTTCGATTCTTGTCAATCTGCCTGGCGAAGCTGCTTCCGTCGTAACCTGCCTTGATGGGTATGTGATGGCCCGCCAGGGTCGGGCCGGTCCTGCCCTTTCCATCGCTGCCTTAGGATCTTTATTTGCGGGATGCATTGCTACAGCAATTATTGTCCTCTTTGGTCCACCCTTAGCTGAATTAGCATTGAAATTTGGCTCTGCGGAATATTTCTCTCTCATGGTGTTGGGGTTAGTTGCTGCAGCGGTTCTCGCCAGTGGCTCTCTGCTCAAGGCGATTGCCATGATCCTACTCGGTCTCTTATTAGGGATGGTGGGTACGGATGTTGGCACCGGAGTCCGTCGCTTCTGTTTCGAGATACCGGAGCTATCGGACGGGATCGGCTTCGTTGTCATCGCCATGGGAATGTTTGGGTTTGCCGAGATCGTTTCCAATCTGGGACTTAAAGAAAAACGCCAAGTCTTTACGTCCAAGGTGGGCAGACTGATGCCCTCGCGAGCCGATTTGAAGGCCTCTTGGAGACCCGTGCTGCGGGGCACAGCCCTAGGTTCGGCCCTCGGCATTCTGCCAGGAGGCGGCGCCGTCGTCAGTTCCTTTGCCTCCTACGCTGTTGAAAAACGCATAGCCTCTGATCCTTCACGATTCGGCAAAGGTGCGATCGAGGGAGTTGCCGGCCCAGAAGCCGCTAACAACGCTGCTGCACAGACTTCTTTCATCCCTATGTTGACCCTGGGCATTCCGGCAAACGCTGTGATAGCGCTGATGTTGGGTGCTTTGATGATTCAAGGCATCGCCCCTGGGCCGAGAGTCATGATTGAACGGCCAGAACTGTTTTGGGGCCTAATTGCGAGCATGTGGGTTGGCAATCTAATGTTGGTTGTGTTGAACCTACCACTGATCGGGATATGGATCCGTTTACTAACAGTCCCTTACAGACTGCTCTTCCCGGCGATATTGTTATTCATTTGCATAGGTGCTTACAGCATCAATAACAATCCCTTTGACGTTGCAATGGCAGCTGGATTTGGCCTTCTCGGGTATATCTTCTCAAGGCTTGCATGTGAACCTGCCCCTTTGTTATTGGGATACATTCTTGGCCCGATGATGGAAGAAAATTTACGACGCGCTATGCAACTATCTCGAGGCAACCCGATGGTATTCCTTACAAGGCCCATCAGCCTGGCCATGCTACTGACGGCAGCTTTTCTTCTACTGCTCATCATCATCCCTGCGGTCCGGGCCAAGCGGGAGGAGACGTTCAGGGAATAGATCTTGCGGCTCTAATCGGGCATTTCGTTCAATGAAAATTGCTCAACAAGAAGAAGGAGGTGTGTTATGAGAATAGGGTTCTTATCACGTTTCGG
Source organism: uncultured Syntrophaceae bacterium (assembly GCA_964518775.1). Classification (GTDB taxonomy): domain Bacteria; phylum Desulfobacterota; class BSN033; order BSN033; family UBA1163; genus JACAEX01. The sequence goes on along the minus strand of CAZFJD010000016.1, from coordinate 13,318 downwards.
TTTATGTCTGATCTTATTTGCTGCACTGCTTCTCAACGCGATAGATAGCGCAATTGCGCAAACCTATCCTACCAAACCCATCCGCATCATTGTCCCATTTGCACCGGGAGGGGGTGCAGACATACTGGCCCGTCTCCTTGGACCAAAATTGTCTGATAGCTGGGGGCAGCCTGTCATTGTTGATAATCGAGCCGGTGCTGGCGGCATTGTCGGTACAGAAATGGTGGCCAAAGCCCCGGGCGACGGCTATGTCCTCGCCATGGGTTACATTGGCACCCATGCCATCAATCCAAGCCTCTATCCCAAATTGTCCTACGACCCAGTAAAGGATTTCGCGGCAGTAGCTTTGGTAGCCTCGATACCCAGCATTTTGGTGGTTCATCCTTCTGTCCCGGCAAAGTCTGTACAGGAATTGATTGCCCTGGCCAAATCCAAACCCGGTGAGCTCAATTACGGCTCGGGTGGCGTCGGTACAGCCCCCCACCTCGCCGGGGAACTATTTAATACCATGGCAGGTGTTAAAATGGTGCACATCCCTTATAAAGGATCCGGTCCAGCTCTTACTGAACTCTTGGGCGGCCATGTATCGCTGATGTTCAATACCATGATCCAAACGATCCCCCATGTCAAAGCTGGCAAATTAAGGGGATTGGCTGTGACCTGTGCCAAGCGATCAGCAGCCATGCCTGAGTTGCCCACGATTGCAGAATCTGGCCTTCCTGGATATGAAATGGTCGGATGGTTTGGGATCCTTGCACCGGCTGGAACCCCAAACGAAATTGTGACCAGACTCAATACTGAAATCAACAAGATTCTGAATATGACGGATGTCAAGGACCGGTTGGCAACCTTAGGCTCCGAGCCTACAGGCATTACGACACCAGAGCAATTCGGCACCTTTATCAAGGCGGAGATAACAAAATGGGCAAAGGTGGTCAAGGAATCGGGTATGAAACCTGAGTAAGTCTTCCTGATCACTCGGTGCAGACTGTCTCTTGTCTTCTTGTCGTTGTGGAAGCTCCGGTTCTAAGCTCTGGGAGCTCATGGGAACTCAGCCATTTTGGGGTCTCATATTGAAAAGAAAATCCTATGAATACGAAGGGGATGGAAACCTTCATTGCGAGCGATGGTCTGAAACTCCGCTATACGATCGATGACTTCACCGACCCATGGAAGCCATCCGAGATGCTTTTGATGCTCCATGCCGCCATGGGGAGCTCGCGCCGTTTCTACGCCTGGGTGCCTTACCTTGCTCGCGATTTCCGCGTCGTTCGGCTCGATCTCCGAGGACATGGCCAGTCTGAGATAGCTAAGCCCGGTCAACTGTCGCTCGAGCGGCTGGTCCAGGACGTCATCGATCTGCTCAACCATTTGGGATGTGAGGTCGCCCATCTCGCCGGTTCCTCAGCCGGTGCGATCATTTCGATGCAGGTGGCAATAAGCTACCCCGAGCGGATACGAAGCCTTGCAATCTTCGCCTCAACACCAGGCTTGAAACCCTCGCTCGTGGATTCCGAGGGATGGGTTGCGAGTATCCAGAAGAAAGGCGTAAGAGGATTTCTTGCCGAGACGATTGCGGACCGTTTCGACACCGACAAAGTCGACCCAGAATTCATCGAATGGTTCCTCAACGAGTCGGCCAAAACCAGTCCTGAGCCGCTGACCCACTTTGTACGGCTGATGAAGAGTGTTGATCTCACGGATCACTTGCATGAGATCCGATGTCCAACCCTCGCCGTCGTCCCAGGCAACGACCCAATCAGTTCAATGGCACAGTACGAGGTGCTTCGCGAGCGGATCGCCAATTGTGAGTTCATCGTCTACCATGGTCTGCCTCATAACATCACGGACGCAGTGCCGGATCGATGCGCCCGGGACCTCAGACGGTTCTTACTCAAACACCGAAATAAGGGAAGATCCAGAGGAGTGAGGCGATGGAAATAAGACTTGATGGAAAGGTTGCCTTGGTGACCGGAGCCAGCAGAGGAATTGGAAAGGCGATTGCTTTTGCAATGGCCCGATCTGGAGCCGATGTGGCTGTCAATTGTCACCACAATATAGAAAAAGCTGAAGAGGTATCTGAAGAAATACGGAGAATGGGACAGAGGTCCGTTACCATTCAGGCTGACGTGTCAAACCCGGATCAGGCGAACAGAATGGTGGGAGAGGTAGTTCAGACCTTCCAGGGGCGATTGGATATTCTTATCAACAATGCCGGTGTTTACCCACTCAAAGAAGCGATCTTCATGACCGATGAGGAGTGGAGCCAGGTAGTCGATACGAACCTCAAAGGAGCCTTCTATGTCTCTCGTACTGCTGCAAAGAAAATGATTGAGAGAGGTCTTGGAGGCAGGATCATTGGTATTGCCTCCGGGGCTGGCCATTCTGGCCGTTACGGTCAGGCTCACTACTGCGCATCCAAGGCTGGCCTCATTCTATTGTGCAAAGCCTTAGCCATTGAATTGGCCCCCCATGCCATCAATGTGAACAGCATCTCTGCGGGATTCGTGGATGTCGGGCAGTACGATTCTCCCGAGTTGAGGGAGATTAAGAAATCAATCCTGCGCCGTATCTTACTCAGGCGGCCTGGAAGTCCAGAAGATATTGCGAATCTTGCAGTATTTTTAGCTTCGGACCTGGCAAGCTGGATCACCGGAGCTGATTTCCGTGTCGATGGGGGTGAATCGGCTGGAAGAGTTCCCGAGCCAGAGAACTAAGAATAGGGGGACGACATGAAATGGCTCCTCGAAGCGTATGACCGTTCATTTGAAAAAGAAATACTAAGAACGGTGTCCCAGGAGATTCCGTGGAAACTTGTGGAACATTTTTCCCACCTACGAAGAGACTCGGGGACAGAGGGGGAAAGGGAAGCAGCCCGATATCTCACCAACCAGTTGGATGCTATGGGTATTCCGTTCCAAGTTTATGAGCCTGAACTCTACCTGAGCCTCCCCCAATGGGCCAAACTTCGTGTCATCTCTCCTTCTACTTTCGAGATCCCGTGCAAGACTCCCTCTTTCTCCTCTTCAACGGATGGAAACCCAATCGAAGGAAATCTTGTCTATGTCCCGACAGAGACTGGGGAAAAGTCTGAGTACCTTTTTGCTGAAGGGATGAGAGAGATCGCCCAGGATGTAGAAGGAAAGATTGTCCTTACTGAAGGCATTTTCGCTCCTCAGAAAGCCTGGGAGATGGAATCCAGAGGTGCGATCGCTCAGATCTTCATCAACCCGGGCGCCCTTATCCATGAAGCCAATTTCAGCACTGTTTGGGGCACTCCGACGCTGGAGAATATGAACTGTATTCCTAAGACCCCCATCGTGACGATCAATCGATCGAATGGAAAGAGGTTGATCGATCTTTGTAAGACTGGAGATCCTAAGGTTGCCATACAGACGAAGCTATCTGTTGGATGGGCGAACTGCCCTCTTCCTGTAGCAGAGATAAAGGGGAAGTTTGAGCCTGAAAAGTTTATGCTCATCCATGGTCACTATGATGCTTGGCATTACGGAGTTGGCGATAATGCGACCGGAAATGCAGCCTGCCTCGAAATCGCACGGGTCTTTCACCATTTTAAAGACCGCCTATTTCGCACTGTAAAGGTCGCTTGGTGGCCAGGACATTCCACGGGTCGATATGGAGGTTCGACATGGTTTGCTGATCAATTTGCCGTCGATCTGGCTGAAAACTGCATTGCCCAGATCAACATCGACTCGCCAGGATGTCGTTGGGCTGATGAGTATGATGGGGTAATGTGGATGCCTGAAGTGGACGATTTTTGTAAAAAGGTTATTCATGATGTGACAGGAAAGAAAGCCCGTGGGATTCGACCCATGAGAGCAGGAGACTATTCGTTTAATCATCTCGGTGTCACAGGCATGTACATGCTCATGTCGACTATCCCTCAAGAGATCAAAAGAGAAAAAGGTTTTTACACAGTGGGAGGGTGCGCTGGTAATAGCTGGGCCTGGCACACCGAGAATGACACCCTCGACGTTGCCGATCCTCATGTCCTGGTGAGGGATATCAAGATCTATGTCGCCTCAATCCTCCGGATCATCAACGCCTTCATCTTCCCATTCGATTTTGAACATTGGGCTAAGGAGTCTGCGAAAGTTCTTGAGAGCTACCAGTCAATCGGAGGCAATCATATTGATCTAAAACCGGTTCTGGAAGAGAGTCGGCTCCTCCAGAAGACACTCTCCCTTTTTTATTCAGAGTTGGAGAATGCCTATTTCAAGAAAGAAAGGAGACCTGAACTTTTTAAGAGGACCAATCAATGCCTTCTTGAACTGGGCCGGATTCTCATTCCCATCGATTATACAAAGGGTGGGAGATACTCCCACGATCCAGCCATTCCCATCCCTTCCTTTCCTGATCTCGAAGCCCTTGGACAGCTCCACCGATTCGCTCGGGAAAGTAATGAATATCGGTTCCTTAAAACCCAGCTCTTACGTGGAAGAAACAAGGTCCTGGATGCTCTAAAAAGGGCTGGGAGGGAAATGGAGAGATATTTGGAAGAGTTGAAGAGAGGGAGAGGCAAAAGAACCATTACCTAAAGGGGAATCTCAGTTTATCTCTGGCCAATGAGATGACAAGCCACCCATCCGCCGTCGGTTCCAGCCGCAAGAACAGGCTCTACCGACTCGCAGATATCCATTTTATAGTGACATCGTGGCCAGAAACGGCAGCCCAACGGGAAATTTTCCGGGTTTGGTGGTTCTCCTGACAGAGATAGATCTTCTTCTCTGTTTAGCTTTTTCCCTACCTGGGGAATAGCAGCTAAGAGAACCTTAGTATAGGGATGAATGGGGTCATTGAAGATCGCCTGCGTTTCGCCCATCTCAACGATCTTTCCCGCATACATCACAGCCATTCGATCACACATCATTCGAACCACGCTGAGATTATGAGAGATGAAGATGTAAGTCAGGTCAAAGCTGTTTTTTAGTTCTTTGAATAACTTGAGGATGGTGGCCTGAACCGACACATCCAGTCCAGAAGTAGGCTCGTCCAGGATGACCAGACTCGGATTGAGGCAGAGGATTCGGGCCAATCCCAGGCGCCTCTGTTGCCCACCGCTGAATTCGTGGGGATAGAGGGAGAGGTGTTCCTCCTTGAGGCCAACATCGTCCAGCATCTTAAGAACTTGGTTCCGGATTGACTCTTTTGGGAGAGAGGTATGAATGGCTAAGGGTTCTGAGAGTGTGCTCCCGACCTTCCAGTAGGGGTCGAGAGAAGCTCCTGGATCCTGGTAGACATACTGAATATCTTTTCTCACTTCTTTAGCCTCTTTTCTCGGCAGATGGCTGATCATTCTTCCTTTGAAGATCACAGAACCTTCCGTGGGTCTGTAGATTCCGAGAATCGTTTTTCCAAGGGTTGACTTGCCGCAGCCGCTCTCCCCAACTAAGCCGAAGGTCTCCCCCTTCTGGACCTGAAAGGATACGCCATCTACAGCTCTAATCCATCGGACCTTCTTGCTAAGAAAACTTACAGATCCGCGGAAATACTTGCTCAGCTCTCTGACCTCCAGAATAGGCTCTTCCATCTTTTTTCTAACGGACTGGATGAAAACAACGGGTCCAGTGGCCAAGGGCAACCTCCACCCTCTCTGGCCTCTGCCTTGAGCAGGACCCTCTGGCAGAGGGGCACCTCGGGTGGAATCGACATCCCTCGGGTGGATGAATCAGGCTTGGAACTTCCCCAGGAATATCCCTGATCTTCCCCTCAGGATTTGGAAGGCTCTCGAGGAGCTCAATGGTATAAGGGTGCCGGGGATCAGAAAAAAGGATCTCTGCCGGACCATCCTCCATATCCTGACCCGCGTACATCACGACAATCCTCTCGCAAACCTCACTGGCCACACCCAGGTCATGGGTGATGAATAGAACCGAAATTTCCCTCCCACGGACGAGACCCGTCATCAACCGGAGAATCTGCGCCTCCACCGTCACATCCAGGGCAGTGGTAGGTTCATCGGCGATCACTAAGTCTGGTGAGGGTAGCAGTGCCATGGCGATCATCAGTCGCTGCCGCTGTCCGCCGCTGAACTGATAGGGATATTTCTTCAATTGACCCTCAGGGGAAGGAATTTGAACCTGGCCCAACATGTCCCAGATGATGGTCTCATCGATCCCTCTATTGGCTTTAGCTTCGCCTTTCCATTTCAGGATATCTTTTATTTGGGTGCCTACCGAAAATACCGGATTGAAGGAGTTAAAGGGATCCTGGGGAATTAAAGTGATCATTTTACCGCGCACCGAAGTGTTGAGATCCCTTTCTTCCATCGCCAAGAGATCTCTTCCTTTAAAGAAGACCGCTCCATTGATGATCCTGCCTCCAGAGGGAAGAACTCGAAGGATGCTCCGAGCCATCGTTGTCTTGCCACAGCCACTCTCACCAATCAATCCGACGACCTCTCCCTTTCCAACCCGAAGCTCAGCACCATCCAAGGCTTTCACCACTCCCCGGTCAGTATGGAATTGGACGATCAGCTTGGTCACAACAAGGAGAGCCTCTTTTAGATTCTGGTTCATTTTCTACTCAAATCCCCTCCGGATACGGGGATCCAGGATATCTCTTAAGCCATCTCCGAACATATTGAAACCCAAAACGACGAGAAAGATAGCCAGGCCGGGAAAGGTTGCATACCACCAAGCCTCCGGAAGGTATTGCCTCGACTCGGCAATGGTGACTCCCCACTCCGGGGTTGGAGGCTGTGCCCCGACTCCCAAAAATCCAAGGACTGCGGCAGTCAGGATCGTATATCCCATCCCAATGGAGCTTCGAACAATAATAGGAGAAGATACATTAGGAAGCACATGAAGCACAATGGTTTGGAGTGGGCCAGTCCCCAAGGCCTCGGTGGCTTCAATGAACACGGCATTTTTGAGAACCCTGGTTTCCGCAAAGACAATCCGCGTGAACCAGGGCCAGTAAGTAATGGACAGGGCGAGGATCACATTGGGAATGCTTGGTCCAAGGGTCTGAGCAAGAAAAATGGCCAAAATGATTTGAGGAATTGAGAGGAAGACATCAGCAATCCTCATGATGAGTTCGCTGAGCCAGTTTTCGAAATAACCTGCGATCAAGCCGAGGGGAACCCCGATCAAAAGGGAAGCACCCACCGCGATAATGGAGATGATCAACGTGATTCTTGCTCCAAAAAGGAGGCGGCTAAAAATATCCCTTCCCATACTGTCAGTTCCCAGGAAATGCTTAAGGGAGGGAGGTTTTAGCCTTTCGGCCGGGCGAATTTTAAAAGTATCCTCCGGATAGGGTGCCAAAACCCCGGCAAAGAGAGCAGTCAATATAAGGCAAAGGATGATGAGAAATCCTGTGAAGGCCAGTCGATCCCGGGAAAATTTTATCCAGGCGAGCCTCAATCCACTCATTCTTCGGCCTTTCTTGGATCGATCAGAGTCAGCACAACGTCAACGATCAAATTGACTGCCACATAGGCTATCCCTGCCAATAGCGTGACACCAAGGATTGCTTGATAGTCTGACAGGACGATAGAGTTATAGGCATAAAGGCCCAGGCCAGGCCAATCAAAAACCGTCTCAATCACGACGGCTCCAGCCAACAAAAGGCCGAAGAGGAGGCCAATTTGAGTGACTGTTGAAATCACTGCATTTCGAAGAAGATACTTATATACAATCAGTCCGGGTGGAAGTCCCATGGCCCGCTCGTAAAGAATAAAATCCTTCTGCATCACATCGAGAACGCCCGAACGGGTAAACCGCATAATGGTGGCAAAAGAAGGGAAGGCGAGGGTGATCGCTGGAAGAGCGATGTGTTTAAGGGCACTTAATAATGCATTTCCATTGAGTGTGAGGATTGAATCGAGAATAAAGAGACCTGTCACGAACTTGGGTTCAGGAACGCCGATCCGTGCCCCCAACGGTGTCAATCCAAGCCACATGCCAAAAGAGAGCTGAAGCATGATCCCCAGCCAAAAACTGGCAATGGCAAGTCCCGATACCGTTAGTCCTCTCAGCATGTGATCCAAGACGGAATTTCTCTTCAGAGCCGCAACAATTCCAAGAGGTATCCCGACCAGAATGGAAATCATCATAGAAACAATAGTGAGTTCCAGGGTGGCAGGAAAACGGTCGAAGAGATCCGTGATAACCTTCCGGCCAGAATAGAGACTCTTACCCAGATCCCCCTGAATAAGTTGCTGAAAATAAAGAACCATCTGAATATGCAGGGGTTTGTCAAACCCGTAATAGTGTCGGAGGGTTTCGATCTGCTGGGGGGTGGCCATCTCCCCTGCGACCAAAGCTGCAGGGTCCGCCGGAATCACCCGAGAAATAAAAAAAACAAGAATCAATAAAGCCAAAATGGTCGGCGCAAAATAGAGGAACCTCCTGACAATATAAAACAGGACCTTTCTGCTCATTTTCAGATAAAAATGCCTCCTCGAATCCTATATCAATGGATTTTTCTGAGGAGGCAGTAGAGGGTTCACTGACTCAAGAGGTCACTCAAGATGGATCCACCTACATTCCTGACCATCACCAATTGGGCAGAATCTGATGCCTCGCACATTCTTTCGAAATGGCCCATGCCACTTCGTATTGTAAATCCATATGTCCGCCGCATCATTGACAATGAGATGGCTCGCCTGTTCATAGAGTTTACGTCTTGTCTCAATGTCGGCGACGGTCCGCGCCCTCTTCAACAGCGAGTCCACCTCAGGGTTCTTATACCATGCAGACGCTTTCCAGGCTCCCCATCTGCTTAAGCTATACATTTCGCCCACCCAGTTCTCAGGGTCCGCATAGTAGGTGCTGACCCAGTGGATCCACATGTCGGGTGAGGTGTTGATGTCCTTTGCCTTTCCTGAAAGGGTAGGCCAAGTCTCACGGACGATGTTCACCTTTATCCCAAGCTGTTGCAACCCCGCTTGCAGTATCAGAGCGGCATCGTCAGTTTGAGCATATCCTGTCATAGGATGGATGTTGAGGGGCCGATCAATTTTGACCGAGGCCTTTCTTAATTCCTCCTTTGCCTTTTTGAGGTCAAAGGTGTAGCCCTTTAGATCTTTTGGGGCCCCCCACATATTATTAGGTATAGGGCCGGGGTTCCGGGCAACTCGACCTTTGAGAACGTCTTTGATAAAAGCATCGTAATCGAATGCATAGCTGATCGCCCTTCTCACATGGACGTCATTAAAAGGCGGCCTCTGGTTGTGCATTCGAATCAGGAAGATGCGCATGGACTGGTCTTTGTAAACATTTACGTTTGGATCCCTTTCAAGCTTTTCAATCTGATCAGCAGGGAGATACCCATCACAGGCCTGAATGTCTCCCTTCATCAAGGCCATCACTCTTGAAGCCGTTTCGTGGACCACACGGAATTCAATCTCTTCCACATAATTTTCCTTCCATCCCATCCAGTGATCCTTAAATCGTTTAGCTGTCCACCCTGTACCCGGTGAATATTTCTCAAGAACATAGGCTCCAGACCCAGCATCATTCTGTGAGAGCCATTCGCTTCCCCAAGGACCAGGTTTTCCCTCGAGAACCTTCGGATTGACAACAGAAAAGGTTGGCATGATCGATAGAAATGGTGCATAGGGCTCACGAAGATTAAATTCGATGGTATAGCGGTCCTTAACATTGATCCCCGCCGGATCAACGATCGGCTTAAAAAGCGCAGAGGCTCCTTTACCTAAACCCAGAAGCCTTTCCATACTATACTTGACTGCCTCCCCAGTGACCTCGTCACCGGTGTGGAACTTGGCTCCTTTCCGTAATTTGAAGGTCCACTTTAGCCCATCCTCGGAAACGCTGTAACTCTCAGCCAGCCAAGGGTGAATCTTGGGCGGGTTGTCAAGGTATCGACAGAGATGGTCATAAAGATTGAGTCGGAGGTTCTCAGTGGTTACGTCATAGATGATATGTGGGTCCATGCTCTGAAACTCACTGGGAATTGCCCAGACAAACTTTGCCGGTCCGGCTGCCCATGCTTCGCTGAAATTGAAACGAAGCCCCGACAGGCCGAGAGATCCAGCACCTATGGTTTGGATAAATTTTCGTCTTGATATTCCCTTGTTCTTACGATCAACTGTTTTACTCTTCATCGTCATCCTCCTCCTTTCGATCAAACCATTTTCTCCAAAAATTGAAATGGTTAGCAATGGACAGGATCAAATTTTTCAGTAAACCCCGTATATCCTCGCCCTAAGGGACAGGGCTTTTCTTTATCTTTAGATTCGAAATTGCCTTCATCCCCAGTCTGAAGGCTGGGACTTTCGGGATTGTACGGGGTAAATACTATATTTGATCTTTAAATTTGTCAAGCAAGATACGTCATCCACATACCCTTTGAATCAACAAAGCGTAAATCTTTGCAGCTTGCACCAATTCGTCAAGACTTAAAAACTCATCCGTCTGATGGATGATATTAATATCCCCAGGGCCAGTCCAAATCCCTGGGATACCCGCTCTCAACGTATGGTACAGGTCTCCTGCAGAAAGGCTGCCTTGTATCACAGGCTCCTTCTTGGTAACCTCTCGAATACAAGATTTCATGACTTCGATCTTGGGATGATCGAAATCTACCTCTACTGGATTGCGCCTTTCATAGACTTCAAAATCGCCCACTTTGAAATGGGGGACTTCCGTCTCCAAACCCTTGAGGGTGTCCCTGAACCATCGAAGACTGGATTCAGTATCTCCAGGCAAACACATTCGAAAATCGAAGTGTGCCTCACATTCTGCCGGAACCATATTTACTTTTACTCCCCCGTTCAAGATCCCCAGATTAAAAGTATCCTCACCCATCAGAGGGTGGTTGATTTTCGGAACCTCTTTGAATTTTCCGATCAGTTTGATCATGTTGTCTATAGCATTGATTCCACTCTGAGGTGCTCCTCCGTGGGCTGACTTCCCCAGTGTGGTAACTCGCAGCCACAGACGTCCTTTAAAAGAACCCGTGATATTCAAATGATTGGCTTCGCCCAAGACATGAAAAGTAGGTAAGGGCCAACCTTTTGCGGACAGACCTCTTTCAAGCAGGTATTGCATGCCCCATACACCTGCGGTCTCATCATCCACGGTACTTCCAATCATCACCGTTCCACGCAAAGAGATATTTTTTACCGCCTCCAAGGCGTAAAGTTGTGCTGCCAAAGCACCTTTCATATCTGCCGTCCCTCTCCCCCAAATCTTGTCATCATGGATCTCCGCAGCAAAAGGTGGATATTTCCAGATCTTCTCGTCTCCCGCCGGAACCACATCCATGTGGCCGCTCAAACATAATACTTCACCCTTTGGGTCTGATCCCCGCATCAAGCCGAAGACATTTATTTTCCCAGGATGGCCTTCAAAAAGGGCAACCTCCAGCCCCATTCTTTTCTCTTCTTCTAATACGATTTGAGAAATTTCCGAGTAATCGCCAGGAGGATTAATGCTTTTCGACCGAACCAATCTTTGGGCATATTCAATCATCCCCTTTACATTAATATTGTTGACCACGTTTTCTTCTTGACTGTTCATGCACAGTCTCCCTCTATCCCTCATCATCCTATGGTCTTCCGGCCCTCGACCGCGTGCGTTTGTAGATCGGTTCCGCAAACAGGTTGAGATTCTGGGAACACCTTAGATCCTCACCGCGCTGCTGTGCCGTATGACAGGTCATGCAGTACTTACAATGAACGATCTCTTCAGCCCGGCCATCCTCCACCTTATGAGCCCAGTATGGATCACACAAAAGCTGGCGAGCCAGAGCAATCATGTCGCACTTCCCACCGACAAGTGCCTTTACAGCAAGCTTTGGATCATCAAGCTTCCCCACTGCGATCACAGGTACATTGACAACTCGTTTGATCGCTGATGCATAGTCCACGAATGGCCCTGGTGGCGTATCTTTAAGGGGTATGGCACCAACTCGAATCTTTAACATAGCCGCAATCTTCCTATTGATAGGAAGGGTATATGCCGAAACATGGATGGCATCAGCTCCTGCCTCTGTCAGGATGGTCGCGATCTGTTGTCCCTCCTCCAAGTCCAGCCCAGGTTGAACTGCCTCGCATGCATTGATCCGAACCCAAATGGGGTAATCCGGCCCGAGCTCAGCTTTGATCTCCTCCACGATCTCGCGTGTGAGTCGGGCGCGATTCACGATGCTCCCCCCGTACTCGTCAGACCTTTTATTAGTGAAGGGAGAGAGTGAGGCGCTGAGCAAGTAAAAGTGCGCAGCATGGAGTTCCAAGCCGTCGAATCCAGCCAAGCGAACCCGACGGGCGGCGGACACGAATTCACGCCGCACGTGGCGCAGTTCAGTAACCGTGAGCATGTGCGGCACATCTCCCTTGCGGATGCCTACGGCAGACACGGATTCAGTCCTTAACCCGGCCGAAGAGAGAATTTTTGGACCCCCGTGAACGAGCTGCAAGAGCGCAACCGCGCCCTCCGACTGGATCGCGTGGGCTAATCGGGCTAATCCGGATATAAAGCCATCATCATAGGATCCGATCTGCCGAGCACTGATGCGGACATCTCTGCGAACAGGTGAGCTCTCCACGACAATCGTACCTAAGCCGCCTCGCGCCCGCTCAGCATAGAACGCCACCTGACGGTCCGTGACCTCATCATCAGGGCTGGCGAAATTGGTCACCATGGGTGCCATCACGACACGGTTTCTTGCAGTGACTGAGCCGAATTTCATAGGTCTGAAGAACGTGTGCATCACATCTTTCAAGATAGCAACCCTCCTCACATCTTCTTTTTCATAACCAGATCGATCATCAGTTCGATGGCCAGGTGGTGTAGGTCTTCCCTTAAACCCTCTTCCGAGACGGATTGCGGAACTTCAACCTCCATGTCCATCTCGAAGAAAGGAGTCCCGCTTTCAGCGGAAAGGAGGCGATGGGTCTTCATATCCACAATGTTGATCCCCCGGTCGGCAAGAAGCCGACAGACTTTGAAGACGATCCCGGCGTGGTCAACGCCCGAAGTGGCGATTTTGAAATGATCCACCTGCTCCTTCACTTTGGGGTGAGCCTCTTCGAAGGTGATGGGAGAGTAAAAGACGGTTAGGCCCTTCTCCCATTCGAGACGCTTCAGCCCAGAAGAAAGTTTCTGATTTACCTCTTCCCTGTCGGTGGAAAAAAGGAGTAAAAGGGCAAAATGGTTTCGCAGAAGGCTCATGCTCGAATCCTCGATATTGCCTCCGCAGTCATAGATCACCTCTGAAACGTCTGCCACAATTCCCGGTCGGTCCTTCCCTATGGCCGACAGTATATAATAGGTTTTCATGGATCCCTCCTCACAAATCCCCCTTTATCCCCCTTTACTAAAGGGGG
>CAZFJD010000015.1:0-20703 GCA_964518775.1 uncultured Syntrophaceae bacterium | reverse complement strand
GAACCCTCGACCTAGTGATTACGAATCACTTGCTCTACCACTGAGCTACGCCGGCTTAAGTCACGATAAGCTTTACCATTTTTTCGAGAGAACGTCAATTCTAAATAAGTTCTTGACCACAAAATCGAGCTATGGTAAGGTTTCGCCATATGAAAAAAGAACCTAGCAAAATGACTCCGATAACCAAAAAGGATATCTCCGATACTCTTAATGAATTTTATGGAAGGGTGATCGAACCCCGATTTGACCAGACTGAATCCCGCATTCAAAACCAGATCGAACCTCGGTTTGATCGAATCGAATCCTACCTCCAGAAGCAAATAGAACCTCGTTTCGACAGAATCGAATCCTACATACAAAATCATATCGAACCCCGCTTCGATCGAATAGATAAAAAACTTGAAGAACACGATAAAAAATTCAACGACCTGTTATCCCATTTTGACCAGATCTACAATAGACTCGATAGATTAGAGACGGAATATTTCACCATTACTGCTGCTCTTCAAAGAGCTGAAGAACGACTGGATAGAATCGAAGGGAAATTGGATAAGGAAATTGCTATCAGAGAACATTTAGAAAAGGAAATAGCAGACCTGAAGCAACGAGTCATCATCCTTCAAAGCCGAATAGAAGAAATCGAAACTCGTCTTAAAACTATTTCTTCTTAATAAATACAAAGACCATATTATAGAAGATCCTTCCATTGAAGCGGCTTCTCCTTTCTATCTTTATTACCGTTGGTATCATCCTCTTTCTCTTCACCCAGATCTCCCTCAAAGACCTTTATACCCTTCTGAAAGGCATTGATCCTTTCTGGGCGATCCTTGGATCCATAGGATACTTCCTTGCCATTCTGTTCCGGGCCATACGCTTCCAATGGCTGATCCATTCTAAGGACATATCTCTCTCCGAACTTTTCGGGATATCTGTGCTCTACCACTTATCCCTCATGGTCTTGCCTTCGAAATTAGGAGAATTGTCCTACCCTTATCTCTTAAACAAATTCAGCAGGATGACCATTACCGAAGGCATGGCCTCTTTGATTGCCTCAAGGGTCTATGATTTCTTCATTGTCCTCATGATCTTTTTATTTGCCTCGATAGGATTTCAACACTTTTTTCAAATCAATTTTCTCTTTGTTGTGTTGCTCTGCATCTTCTTGATCGGCATGACGCTCCTCCTCTTCTTCTATATGACTGACCTCTTAAGGCTATTTTCAAATCTTATGGGAGGAATGTCTTTGCGGACCGGATCAAAAGAGAGTAAACCCTTCCAATGGATCCAAAGAAAAATTCATGAGGTTGCAGAAGACTTCTATGCCATCAAGGCTCGAAAGACTTATCTTTCGGTCACGGTGACAAGCCTGGTTTCTTGGATCATGATCTTCTGGACATTTCACGCTCTTCTGAGGGCATTTCGGACAGAGGTCTCCTTCTTGAGCATGGTCTTTGGCTCTACGGTCGCCGTCATTGCCAATGCTTTGCCGATCAGCGGAATTGGAAACTGGGGGACATTGGAAGCAGGATGGGCGGCTGGATTTCTGATGGTTGGGGTTCCTAAAGAGGAGGCGATCGCCACAGGATTCGGGGTTCACATCGTGATCTTTATGATCTGTGCCATCATGAGTTTTTTCTCTTGGGCGACTCTAACCCTTCGCAGGCAGAAACAATAAAGCCCTTCCCCACCTGCCGAAGCCACCGAAGACAGATAGAAGAAGGGCTTTCATCCAAAAGGATTCGATCATACCCTTTGGCTGACATTTCGTTTTGAAGCCTTCAAAGGGTTCAATTTGAAGGTATCTTCCTTAACTTCCTTCTTGACGTGCGTGGCGAAATTGCAGGGTCCCTTCGTCCATTTCACAGAAGGTTCACAGTAGGTCTTACAATAAGAACCCGCTTCGTATGCCGCCACCCGATCGCACCCTTTGCAGGACTCCACGATGGGGTAACATCTCCCACCGTTATAGGAACAGCCGTTCTTCTTCATGAAGATACATTCTGTTCCGAGCTTGATGGTTTGACAGACCATGGCAATCTACCCCCTTTCCCTATGGATTTTTTTAAACTTGGCTGAAATGATTACGATTTCGTCTTCTTGAAATCGACACAAAAAAAAGAGTTACCGAATTCGGTAACCCGTTTTGGTTCAAATCAACCTCAACAAACAATAGTTTAATATATTTCTTCCATTTTGTCAAGAAAAAGTTCTTGCAATTTGACAGAAACTCGGTTATTCCTCACATAGTCTCTTCTAATCTCAGTATATTAATAAAATTCATAGGTTGCAGGTTCTTATGCCACACAAAAGGCCATGGAGCGCGCCTAATCTCGTTTTAACCCTCATCCTTTCCTTTACGGTTGCTCTGGGGTGTGCTCCTCGGATCCTCAGGGCCGCACAACTCCTTCCCAATGTCACACGAGAGATGGAAGACCCAGGTTACTGGATCAAAAAGATCCAGACGCCAAGCCGCCTCTTGTTGACATCCCAGGAGATCCAAAGAATGAACGAGGAAAATCTGAAGAGACAGGATCTCTTTCTCTGCAAGGTGAAGGACTTAAAGGAAGAGTGGAGCAGAGAGGAAATTCTAACTCTTTTAGATCAGGATTGGGAGGGATTCGGAAGAACGGAAGAGATTCGATACGGGAGGTATGGATACGCTCTCAAAGATCCCTTTTGGAATGGATTGGAAAGAAATTTGAACCGGGAATCATTGAAAGAGACAAACCGCATGGTTTTCGGCCTGATCGTCAAACGGACGGATATCCGCGTCTTCCCCACGGAAGAGCTCTCTATGAGTACCCATGCGAACTATAACTTCGACCGTTTCCAGCATTCCACTATCTCGCCAGGATCCTTGGTCGGAATCTACCACCTCAGCAGGGACGGACTCTGGGCTTAT
Organism: uncultured Syntrophaceae bacterium; assembly: GCA_964518775.1. Taxonomy (GTDB): domain Bacteria; phylum Desulfobacterota; class BSN033; order BSN033; family UBA1163; genus JACAEX01. The sequence continues at coordinate 17,801 of CAZFJD010000015.1, read as the reverse complement.
GTCCAAACCGGCTTCATTCGTGGATGGGTGCGCACGACAGATCTGGCCACCGCAAAGGAGAAAAAGCAGGCTACAGATTATGAAGAGGCAAAGGATCGCCTCGTCATCACGGGAAATTTTATAAAGGTTTTTGGCGATCCATCCCTTCATCGGGTCATTTTTCTTGCGCAAATGGGAACCTCCTTCCCCATCCTTGGCCCACCATCGGAATCCGGAATGCCCACCCAATGCGATGTCGTTCAGATACCGTTCCGAGAAGCCGATGGAGGATTATCATTTCGGAAAGGGTATATCCAGAAAGGCGAAGACGTCCGTCATGGGTTTCTCTCCTATACTCAAGAAAATGTGGCACGCCAAGCCTTCAAAATGCTTCACCAGCCCTATGGCTGGGGCGAGATGTTTGGTGGCAGAGACTGCTCCCGGTTCATCATGGATATTTTTGCCACTTTCGGAATTCTCATGCCCCGCAATTCAAAACTCCAGGCGAAGATCGGAATGAGTCTTGGTCAAGTTGATGGAATGACCCTAAGAGAGAAGGAACGAATTTTGAACAGAGCGACTCCGTTAGCAACCATCCTTCGGTCCCCTGGGCACATCATGCTCTACCTGGGTAAGGACCGAGGAAGACACTACGTGATCCATAACATCTACGGAATCCAGAAAGCAGGGTGGTTCGGTCCTGTATTAGAGAAGATTGCTAAGGTCGTAGTTTCCGATTTGAGCCTCGGGAAGTCAGGCCCCCATCAATCCTTGCTCCACCGCATCACGGACATCCAATTGATCGGACCTGAATCAGAAACTCACAGAAAATCACCTTAAAACTTTTAACCACCAATAGAATCAGAGCAGGGAATTCTCCTTGACAATTATAGGAAAACAGATAAAATTCTTTAAATTTCAACAGGTGGAAGAGCATTGAAAGCCCTGGTAACGGGTGGGACCGGATTCATTGGAAGTCACTTGGTGGAGGCCCTTCTTCAAAAAGGGATCGACGTCCGATGCCTTGTTCGGAAAACAAGTAATCTAAGTTGGGTGAAGCATCTTCCCATCGAGATCGTTCATGGTGATTGCAACGAGAAGGCCTGCTTAGGAGAAGCGGTCAAGGGTGTCGATCAAATCTTTCATCTTGCAGGGGTCACCAAAGCCATCGAGGAAAAAACCTACTTTGAAGTGAATGCCCTGGGGACAGAGAATCTCATTCATGCCTGTCTCGAGAATAATCCTCATCTGCAAAAATTCATCTATCTCTCCAGTCAGGCCGCAGCAGGTCCCTGCCAGAATGGAGGAAAGAAGAAAGAGTCGGATCAATGCGAACCCGTGTCGGCCTATGGGTATAGCAAACGAATGGGCGAGGAATTTGCCCTGGCTCATTGCCGTGAAATTCCCCTTCTCATCCTTCGGCCTTGTGCTGTTTACGGACCAAGGGACAGAGATATATATGCCTTTTTTAAGGTGGTCTCTAAAAGGATCAAACCTTGTCTGCTGGGTCAAGAACAACATATCAGCCTCTGCTATGTTCAGGATCTGATCGAGGCGATCCTTTTGGCCGCTGAGGCCAAGGAATCGGGTGGCGAAATATTCTTTCTCTCCGATGGTCAGGATTACCGGCTGGACGAGATCGGCGACATCTTTGCAGAGGCCATGGGGATCCATGCCGTTTGCATCCGTGTTCCTGAATGGATGATCTTTGGAATCGCTTCTCTCTCTGAATATCTGTGTAAGCTCTCCGGGAAGCCACCCCTTCTCAACAAAGGAAAGGTGGAAGAGATGATTCAAAAAAGCTGGGTCTGCGACATCTCCAAGGCCAAAACCCTGCTTGGTTTTCGACCTCAATTCCAACTTTCCGAAGGAGCCAAATTGACCTATCAATGGTATCGAAAAGAAAAATGGTTGTAGCCATAAGCGAGGTGCTCCATGGATGTCTTTGAAAAATGTCTGAAGATTTATGAACAATCCCAGGAAATGAAAGCGAGCGGTTACTATTTCTTCTTTAGAAAACTCGAATCGCCTCAGGACTCTGAAGTGATCATCAAGGGTAGGCGGGTGATTATGATCGGTTCCAACAACTACCTCGGACTCACCAATCACCCCCGGGTTAAGGAGGCCGCCATCAAGGCGATTGAAAAATACGGCACCGGTTGTGCAGGCTCGCGATTCCTCAATGGGACTTTAGAAATCCACGAAGACCTGGAGGAAAAACTCGCGCGTTTCTTCCGGAAAGAATCAGCCCTGGTCTTTGCGACCGGCTATCAGACTAATTTGGGAGCGATCTCCGCTCTTCTCGGTCGGAACGATGTCGCCATTATTGACAAATACGATCATGCGAGCATCATCGACGGTTGCCGTCTCTCATTCGGACAGGTGAAAAGATTTCGCCATAATGATATGAAAGATTTGGAACGGACCCTCGAAGGCGCCAAAGGTAAAGGGAAGCTGATCATCGTCGATGGCATCTTCAGCATGGAGGGCGATATTGCTGATCTTCCCTCCATTGTGAAATTGGCTAAGGCCTATGGCGCCAGAATCATGGTCGATGACGCCCATTCCGTCGGCGTTCTCGGAGAGGGAGGAAGAGGGACAGCAGAACATTTTGCCTTAGAAGATGAAGTCGATCTCATCATGGGAACCTACAGCAAATCCCTTGCCGCCATCGGCGGATTTGTCGCTGGCTCGAAAGAGGTGATCGATTTTGTCAAGCACGTGGGACGCTCGATGATCTTCAGCGCAAGTCTTCCACCGGCGCTGGTGGCCTCGGTGAGTGCGGCTTTGGACATCATCGAAGAACAACCCCGGTTAAGAATGCAACTCTGGAAGAATACTCACAAGATGCTACAAGGCTATAAAGCACTGGGTTATGATACCGGAACAAGCGAAACACCCATTGTCCCCATCATTATTAAAGACAGTATGAAAGTTTATGAGATGTGCAGGCTCCTCTTTGAAAACGGAGTCTTTGTCAATCCTGTCGTCGCCCCTGCCGTGCCTCCTGGCAGAGAACTGCTCAGGACCAGCTACATGGCCACCCATACCGAGGAGCAGCTGGATAAAGTTCTGAGGGCTTTTGAAAAGGTCGGAAAAGAAATGGGATTGATCTGACGGAAACCGATGGGATGACAGGCCGGAAAGTTCAAATTGAAGAGGTGAGGGATAGACGAGATCTTATGGCTTTTGTCCGATTTTCCTGGGACATTTACAAGGGAGATCGGTACTGGGTTCCTCCTCTCATCAAAGATCAACTCTCAAAGTTCAGTCCAAACCATCCCTTCCGATCTCATTCGGAGATGATCCTCTTGATGGCTTATAAGGAAGGACAACTCGGGGGAAGGATAGCCGGGATCATCGACCATCACTACATTCAGTTTCACCAGGAGAAGGTGGGATTTTTTGGATTCTTTGAATCGACCGATGATGATGCGGTTGCAGAAGCACTTCTTTCGGCGGCAGGCAACTGGCTGAAGGGACATGGAATGGAGAAGATGATCGGCCCGATGAATCCTTCCACCAATGATGAATGTGGCTTGCTGGTTGACGGATTCGATAGCTCGCCGTGCCTCATGATGCCATACAACCCTCCATACTACCCTTCCCTTTTGGAAAGCCTTGAATTGAAGAAGGCAATGGATCTGTATGCCTACTGGGTGGATAGGTCTTCTGTCCTCGATGATCGTCTCTTTCGGATTACTGAACGACTGATGAAGAAGCACCCTCAGCTTCGGGTCCGTCCTATCAACCTACGCCGCTTTGACGACGAGCTAAAAGTCATCAAAGAGATTTATAATCAGGCCTGGAGTAGAAATTGGGGGTTCGTTCCAATGACCGGAGAGGAAATTGACGATTTGGCAAAGAATTTAAGATCTTTGGTCGTCCCCGACTTAGTCCTCTTTGCCTACTGGGATCAAGAGCCCGTTGGATTCTCGGTCTCGCTTCCAGATTATAATGAGGTTCTCAAACATTTGAATGGCAAAGTAGGCCTTTTGGGCTCCCTTAAATTCCTCTACTATTCAAGGAAGATTAAGACCGTTCGGGTGATGCTTCTTGGAGTGAAGCACGACTTTCAGAAGAGAGGCGTGGAGGGTCTCCTCTACACTCAGACCTTTAAGAATGGAATCAAGAAAGGTTATCAGCATGCGGAATGCTCTTGGATTCTTGAGAATAATGTCCTGATGCAACACGGGATTGAAGCAATGGGAGGAAAACGTTATAAAACTTATCGGATTTATGAGGTTCTCCTCTGAATTAATAAAATTGAGGAATTGTGAATTGAGGGACTACAAATTGTAGAATTCCCCAATCCAAGAATTCCTAAATTCGGGAATTTCTTAATTTATTGTTCCACCACCGGTAGAGTCGAGAACCCATGATCAGGCATCCGACCGCAAAGGCAGCGCCGACGACGAGATCGATGACATAATGGTATCGCAGGTAGACCGTCGAAAAGATGAGACCGCAGATGATGGGGAAAAAGATGTAGAAAAGGAATTTCTCGTAACGGTTCGCCAGGCATAAGACCATAAGGACAATTTGAGTATGACCGCTTGGCATGCAATCCCGTTTGTTATGTTCTAAGGTGTTCAACACATCTCTGACAAAATCGGTAATAAGGCTCCCCTCCAAAGGAACGGATTGAAGGTGAGTCAGGGTGTATCGAGGGCCGATTGCAGGAAAGAGAATATAACCAATAAATGAAACGTAGTAGCCAAAGGCCAGGATAAATACGGACGTATTAAATTCTTCCATTCGATCCTTGAGATATAAGGTGACCACGAGAACAACCGGAAGGAAATAGTAACTGATGTAAGCAAGAGACATGAGATCCGTGAACCAAGGTACGATCCACTGCTCCATCCAAACAGTGGGATGAACACCAAAAATGAAAAGATCGATCCGGGCCAAGAACGGGTCGATATCTGGCTGGAGATGCTGGATCAAGTCACCGAGGGACTCGTAGATGAGAATGATGAATAGGATGGGAGAGAACGGATAGACGGATGTGCTCATCCTCCCCACCCATGGTGGGCCTATCGATAACTTTAATACAAAGAGAACACCCAAGAGAATTGTGTAACGGAAGACAAGAGAATGCCAGAGCGGAATTCGACCTTTGAAAATGAGGGTGAGGAGGATCAATCCGATAAGGAAAAACAGGGTCAATCCGTCTGTTGGAGTAATTCTTCTCATCATTTAAAAAATAACGTGACCGTGTCCCTGCCTGCGGGCAGGCGTGTCACGTGTCCGTAACCAGCATAATGGACAATTCGTGGAGAATTTATACTTTGACGTGAAACAAAAATCAAGGATTTAAGGAATTTTCCGATTGAAAGGAGACGCCTTGCTTTTCTGAAGGTTGGACACGGATAACGGACACGGACACGAGTTTAATGTGGAGGAATGGAAATGCGCTATTCTCAGTATCTACTTCCTACCTTGAAGGAGATCCCTTCTGAAGCCGACGTACCCAGCCATCAACTGATGCTTCGAGCAGGGATGATCCGAAAGCTGACCTCAGGAATCTACTCCTACCTCCCCTTCGGTCTGCGATCCATTAAAAAAGTGGAGGCGATCATCCGTGAAGAAATGAACCGAGCCGGCGCGATTGAGGTGCTGCTCCCCTTTGTCCAACCTGCTGAACTCTGGCAGGAAAGCCATCGCTGGGAGGATTATGGAAAGGATCTCGTGAGGTTTGACGATCGACACAATCGACACTGCTGTTTAGGGCCTACCCATGAGGAAGTCATCACCGACATTGCTCGGAGAGAGATCCGGTCCTACCGTCAGATGCCGATCAATCTTTATCAGATCCAGACCAAATTCAGAGACGAGATCCGGCCCCGATTCGGTGTCATGCGCGCCCGAGAATTTATCATGAAGGATGCCTATAGTTTCGATATCGATAAGAAGGGGGAGGATGAAAGCTATCGGAAGATGGTCGATGCCTATACGCGTATCTTCACCCGGTGCGGGTTAAAATTCAAGGTTGTAGAGGCTGAGTCAGGATTAATTGGTGGGACCTATTCGCATGAATTTATGGTTCTGGCCGAAACGGGAGAGGAGGCGATTGTGAGTTGCGTCTCTTGTTCCTATGCTGCCAATATCGAAAAGGCCGAGTTTAAGAGACCGGCGGTCCAAAGGGATATTCGTGAAAAAGCACAATTGAAGCCGTTTCAAAAGGTGCTCACACCAGATCAACGAACCGTGGAAGAGGTCACCCGGTTTCTCCATGTCTCCCCTCAGGATCTGGTCAAAACGCTCATTTTTGAGAGCGACAAAGGCTGTTTAGCTGCTCTCGTCCGGGGAGACCACGAGATCAATGAAAAAAAATTGAAAGTCATCTGGGGCACAGAAAATATTCAACTCGCCAGAGAAGAGACGGTTGAAGAGCTCACCGGTGCACCGAAAGGCTTCGCTGGCCCTATTGGACTCTCCATCCCCATCGTTGCCGATATGGACATTCAGGCAATGGTCAACTTTGTCACCGGTGCGAATGAGAAGGATGCACATCTCACCAACGTCAATACTCCACGGGATTTCCAGGTGAACCAGTATGCTGACATCCGAAAATTTGCTCCAGGAGACCATTGTCCAATCTGTGGGAAAGAGACCAGGATGGATAGAGGCATTGAGGTCGGTCATACCTTTAAACTCGGAACCAAATATAGCAAGGCCATGGGCGCCACCTATCTGGACGACAAGGGAAGAGAAAAAGAGATCGTGATGGGGTGTTATGGGATCGGTGTCGGAAGGACGGTCGCTGCGGCGATCGAACAGTATTATGATCAAAATGGAATTGTTTTTCCGATGCCCATTGCTCCCTTCCAGGTTCTCCTTCTTCCAGTCAATCCCAAGATCGATCTGCTTCGGGAGACAGCTGAACAACTCTACCAAAATTTGTTACAAAAAGGAGTCGAAGCCCTCTACGATGACCGAGAGGAAACCCCAGGGGTAAAATTCAAAGACGCCGATCTCATCGGGATCCCTTTGAGGGTGACTTTGGGGGAGAAGAATTTAAAGAAAGGGCTGGTGGAGATCAAAAAGAGAAGAACAGGCGAGATTGTCCTGGTTAAGAAAGAAGAGGCGGTCGTTAAGATTCGGGAAATGATCGAGCAGGAAATGATGGAGCGCAACGTATAGAAGGGCTCACCCTCTCCTTTTGAGCCGTTTTCTCACGAATGGGATCATGCCACCCGAAGCGACGATCTCCCTGACCACTTCAGGAAAGGGAGGGGAAGCAAAGGATTTCGATCTCGTCAGGTTTGAAAGAAGACCCGTTTCTGGATCGACTTCCAAGAGGTCTCCATCTCTCGTGATCTCAACCAATCCTTCACACTCATAGATCGGAAGTCCGGTGTTGATGGCATTTCTGTAGAAGATCCGGGCAAACGATTTAGCGATGACACAGGAGATCCCAGCTCCTTGGATGGCCAATGCCGCACTCTCCCGTGAACTTCCGCATCCAAAATTATTTCCGACCACGAGAAGATCACCCGGCTTCCGTTTTCGAAAGAAATCGCTGTCCAGATCCTCCATGCAGTGTTGACCAAGATATTCCATGTCAAAACGGGTGCAGTAGCGGGCAGGGATGATCACATCGGTATTGATATGATCTCCATAGGTGATGGCATGACCTCGGATCCTCTCACCCATGATGCTCTCCCTACATCACCTCCCGTGGGTCAGCAATCCTCCCTAAGATAGCAGTGGCCGCGGCCACAGCAGGACCGCTCAAGTAGATCTTGCTCGTGGGTGCGCCCATCCTCCCTACAAAATTCCGATTCGATGTGGAAAGGACCCTTTCACCTGACGCCATCACGCCCATGTGACTTCCAATGCAAGGGCCACACGTGGGAGGGCCAATCAGACCTCCGGCATCGATGAACTCAGAAGCCAGACCTTCCGAAACCACCTTCTTAAGGATTGTCTGAGTGGCTGGGATGATAATCAGTCTCAACCCTTTCGCCACCTTTCTCCTCTTAAGAATTTTGGCGGCTATCCGAAAATCCTCAATGCGACCATTCGTACAGGAGCCTAAAAAGATTTGATCGATTGCAATGCGGCCAACCTCCCTCGCCTTCTTTACACAACTGGGAAGAGGAGGCAATGCGACCAAGGGTTCGAGATCGGAAATGTCATATTCAAGGAGATTTGAATAGGTAGCATTCGAATCGGATTGGAAGAGGCGATGCCTTCTCTTTGCTCTCCCCTTGATATACTGAAGGGTTATTTCATCGGGCTCGATAATTCCATTCTTGGCACCTGCCTCGACAGCCATGTTGCAGATGGTGAACCGGTCCGCCATCGCAAGTTTGGAAATCACTTCACCCGAAAACTCCAAGGCCTGATAACGAGCACCCTCTACTCCAATATCTCCAATGGTATGAAGGATCAGATCCTTTCCTCCAACCCACTTTGGAAGTCTCCCTTTATAGATCACCTTGATCGTCTTAGGGACTCGGAACCAATTCTCCCCTAAGGCCCATGAAGCAGCCAAGTCTGTGCTTCCAATCCCAACAGCAAAGGCCCCCAGAGCACCATAGGTACAGGTATGAGAGTCGGCTCCTACGACAAGGTCACCCGGAACCACCAAGCCTTCCTCTGGAACCAATTGGTGACATATCCCGGAGCGGCCAACCTCAAAGTAGTATTTGATCTTATACTTCTGAGCAAATTGCCTCATGGCTCTCGACAACTCTGCTGATGCGATATCTTTGGCAGGGACGAGGTGGTCATTGACCAGAACGATCCGGTTTGAATCAAAGAGGCGATCCGCACCCATCTTCTCGAAAATGGGGATGGACATGGGTGTGGTGATATCTGTGGACATGGCCAGGTCGAGCCTCGCAAATACCAAGTCACCCGGTTTCACCACCTTTAAACCAGAGTGGGCGGCCAAGATCTTTTCGGTGATCGTCATATTAGACATCGAGGACTTGGGCCACCCCTTTACAAAATTCGTTGAAAGAGACCCCAAACCGATCACGGGGTCTCTCTATCTCAACACAAAAAATGGTTTTCACCTTCATCGGTCTTTTGGTACAGACCACAATTCGGTCCGAGAGGAATACGGCTTCGGAAACATTGTGCGTAACGAATACGATGGTCTTTCTTGTAGAGGTGAAAATCCTTATCAGCTCTTGCTGGAGGGTGACCCGGGTTTGGGCGTCGAGGGCTCCAAAGGGCTCATCCATGAAAAGAACTCTTGGGTTAAGGGCAAAGCCTCGGGCAATGGCCACCCGTTGTTTCATGCCGCCGGAAAGTTCGTGGGGATAATGATCCTCAAACCCTTCGAGATGGACGAGTTGAATGTGCTCCCGGCAGATGGCTTCCCTCTTCTCCGGCGGGATTCCTATAGCTCTTAATCCCAATTCGATATTCTTTTTAACCGTCATCCAAGGGAAAAGGCTATAATCTTGAAAGATCATCGTGTGATCCGGTCCTGGCCCGGTGATCAAGCGATCATCCAGGTAAACCTCTCCTTCATCCTGCTTATCGAGTCCAGCCAATATGTGGAGAAAGGTCGACTTCCCGCATCCGCTCGGACCCAGAATGGAAATAAACTCGCCTTCCGAAATGGAGAGATCGATGCCAGCCAACACCTTGAGAGGTTCTCCTCTCTCCCCCTTTGAAAAAGATTTTTCCAAATGGATCACACGTATGATCGCTTTAGAGACACTCATATCACGATTCCTTTTTGCCACTTCAAGATATATTTATTCACAAGTGCCCTGAAGAGCTGATCCAACCCCAGTCCTACCATCCCAATGGTGAGCATCCCCGCGATAATCGATTCAGGTTCTAAGGTGGTCACTGATAGAAGAATCATATAACCTAACCCGGATTGCACAGCGATCAGTTCCGCAATAATCAGAACCATCCAGGCAAAGCCGAATCCCATTCTTAATCCCACTAAGATGGACGGGAAAGCAGCCGGAACCACAATATTCCGCATGAGTTGCCTTTTCCCCAATCCCAGAGTGAGGGCTGCATTCACATACCTCCTCTCCACATTCTGAACGCCATTGATCGTGTTCAGCAAGATGGGGAAGAAAGAGCCATAGATGACGAGAAGCGTTCCTGGCAGAAGGCCGATGCCCCATACGAAGACGACTAAAGGAAGCCAAGCCGCAGGAGGAGTGGGTCGAATGAGATTGAGAAAGGGGTTCAGATAATCGAAAACCTTCTTATTCCAGCCCATTAAAACGCCGAGGGAGATGGCGATGATAGCAGAGATGGAAAAGCCATACCCTACATGGAAAAGGCTTGCCCCAATATCTTTAAGCAGGTTCCCATCTTTGAAGAGCCACCACCATTTTTGAAAGGTGAGCCAAGGGGATGGAAAAGGCCAGGTCCCGAGATGCACGAGCCTGGCAAAGAGGCTCCAGAGGATGAGGAGGCATGGGATCCATATCCATCTCTGACCTATTTTTAATAGTTGACGAAACGACATCTTTTCCTCGAAACGAGACCAGTCTCTCAATCAGATCACCAATCCCTTTTGCCACTTCAGGAGCCGCTTCTGAAGATGGAGGATTCCTCGTTCCAACCCATAAGCGATCAAACCGATGAAGATAATCCCTGAAAGAATGATATCCGGCCTCATGACCAAATCAGCCCTCCAGATCAAGGCGCCCAGACCTGTTTTTACGGCCACAATTTCAGCAGCCACGACCAGGCCCCATGCCATTCCAAGTCCAATTCGAACCCCCGTGAAAATCCCTGGCAGAGCAGATGGGATGACCACCTCTCTGATCAACTGGTTCCTTGTCAAACCTAAGGTGAGGGCCGCATTGATATATTTCTTTTCCACGTTCTCGATAGCAGCCATGGTATTCAACGAGATAGGAAAGAAGGCACCGATCCAGATGACATAGATGGAAGTGAGGTTACCCGGTCCTAAGAAGAAGAGGGAGAGGGGAACCCATGCGAAGGGAGGAAGAGGTCGCAATACCGTATACATGTTTTCTAAGAAGGCCTTCACCGTCCGATTCCATCCCATCCAGAAACCAGTGGGAAAGCCAATGGCCAAGGCTAAGAAAAATCCGACGCACACCCGATAAAGACTATCCTTGGCCATTTTGAACATGGTCACCTCTCCCAGTTCACCCACATGAATTCCTTTGACCAGGAGAAAAAAGAAGGTCTTAAAGACCGTGTGGGGAGCAGGGATGTGGAAGACCTCGAGAAGGCCAAAAAGGGAGGCGATCTCCCACAGAGAAAAAAACGCGATAATCGTTCTCAGTCCTCGATTCAATTTAAACATCCCATCTCCCCTACGGCATGCATCCTTATTTCACAGTGGGATACTTATAACTCGTATCCCAAGCAGGAGGGAGTAACAGTGGAGTCTTCCCTTCTGGCTCTTTCCAGTTCGCTTCAGCGGCCCCCCTTCTGTAGAAATCATGAATGATCCAATCTCTTGGATTTGGGACCTTATCCGTCTTTCCAAGGGCCACCCAAAGCTTTCCGACATTTTCGAACTCTTTTTCTTCAATGGCGTAACGGAAGGCGGTATTGTGATAGCCTGCTTCAATAATGGGCCTCCAGTCTTCACTGTAACCGAACATCTTCATGGAATCGTCGATCATCTTCTTTGTATTTTCAGAATAGAACTTCATGACTTTGATGTTTGCGGTGACCACGGCTTGGACAAGGTGAGGATTCTCTTTCACAAATTTTTCTGTCGAGTTCAACCCTCCGCTGATCGACTTCCAACCTGGCTCATAGGCAGTCAAGTAGTCGAGAGGCCTTCCGAATCCCCTGACGATAAGGTAGGAGGGATAGGGTTCGGCTGTGGCCACTGCGTCAAGTTGCTTCTTCTCGATCACCTTGGTATGATCGGGGTAGCGGACCTGAACGATCTCCACGTCCTTCCCAGCCTCCAAATTGTACGCCTTTAAGAACCCAAGCAACTGCATGTGCATGATGGAATTGAGTTCTGTGCCAACCTTCTTCCCCTTCAGGTCAGAGGGTTTCTTGATATCGGAATCGGTCTGGACAACCAGTACATTCGCTAAGGTGCCGGCATTACAAATGAGGACGAGAGGCTGTCCTTTCGATCTCAGCAGCGCTGCTGAAGAGGGACCTGAATAATTGATATGTGTCTTTCCGGCAAGCATGGCGAGGGCCCGCTCTGTAGAGCTGGAGATCTCAACGAGCTCGAGCGTGATCCCGTAATCACCTTTTAAATACTCGTGAATTTTAAACGAAGGCAGATAAGGGAGGACATGAACCGTTCCGATTTTTAAAGGATTAGTTTCAGACCCTAACTCTCCAGGTTTGGGAGGCAAGGTCTTGAGTTGTGAAAATGAAAATGTGGGGAAACTAAAGAGAATAAGAACCGAACAAAACAATAGAAGATAGAAGAACTTTTTCTTATCCATCGCTCTCACTCCTTTCTTTTCGATAATAAAACCTCTCTGATTTTAAGGAATTCGTCTCATCACCTCCCTTCCGTTCAGAATTTATTAAATACCCCTCCCCAACATCTCCTTTAAGGTACTGCCGATACCAGCCAGATGGTCAATAACCCTAACCCCAGCGGCCCTCAAGGCCTCGATCTTCTCCTCTGCCCTTCCCCTCCCCCTTGTGATGATCGCCCCTGCATGGCCGAAACGAATTTCAGGTCGGGTATAACGGCCTGCGATATAGGCAACCAAGGGCTTCGTAAAGCCTCCTCCCTTGATGAATGTGGCCGCATCCTCTTCGATCGTCGTTCCTATCTCACCGTAAAAGGCCACGGCTTTCGTTTCCTCATCCTCTTCGAAGAGCGAAAGAAGTTCCCAAAGGTTCATCCCCACATAAGCATCCCCACCCATTCCTATAGCCGTGCTCTGCCCCAATCCCGAGCGGGTCAAATAGTAGCAGATGGTGGTTGCTGTCCCTCCGCTTCGAGAGATGACTCCGATAGGCCCTTCCATAAAGAAATCCCTTGCGAATTCGGCTCTCCCACCGAGGCCTCCGATATTTGCCTTTCCAGGGCTTACAATACCGGGGGAATTGGGGCCGATCAGAAAGGCTCTAACCTCTTTGCTCCTGGCGATGACTTCTAAGATATCTTGATGCGGAACCCTCTCTGTAATGAGGACCACCACCTTGATGCCTGCATCCAATGCCTCCAGCGCTGCGTTCTTGGCAAAACCGCGTGGAACTAAGATGGCTGACAGACTGATGTTCGGATGGCGTTCCAAGGCTTCTTTGACGGTATTGTAGACCGGAATCCCTTCTGCATCTGCCCCGCCCTTTCCCGGAGTGACCCCTGCCACGACCCTCGTCCCATACTCTCTCATACAACGCGTCCGTATGAGACCCTCCCGTCCAGTGATCCCTTGGACAACTACCTCTGTCCTTTCATTAACAAGAACCGCCATTTCAATCCTCCTGATAGACCAATCGATATGGGAGCTTCTTGAGATATCCCTCCAGTTCCGGTTGGGAAAGAACCACGCGGACCCCTGCTTTTCCATAGAGTTTGCAATCGAGTTCGCAACTTAAACACTCAGTGCAGGCTCCCTTCTTAGCATCCTCCTCTGAGACTTTCAATTTGGGCAGGCCATTTTCGAGCGTCAAAATATTTCCCATATTGAGGCGATTGCAGGCCTTTATGCATACCTTCGAAGAACATTCTTCACAGCGGGAGAGATCGAAACAGACCTCTCCTCCCGATAAAATTTGGAATTTGTAAACTCTCATCTCCACTTCTCCTTTTCCCAAACCTGATGGAGTTGGTGGAACGCCTCAGCCGCCTCCTTTTCGCTGACGTCCCGGCCCAAGACCTTTACCCAACGAGAATCAGCGATACCATGCTTTTTGAAAAGCTCTAATGCCTCTTCGTCATAGGCGCCCCTGAAGACAAAGACCATTGGGATGTTCGGCTTCCCCTCGGTTTTGGAATAGACTTCAAGGAGGGCCTTGATCATCCCCCTTGCCGTATTGTCCAACTGCTGGCTTGAGACGCAGGAAACGAAGATAAATCCTTCGATATGGGGCTGTGAGAGGATGACCTTGGTCACCCGGTAGAGTTTTGCCGAAGTAGGGTTGCCAGAGGAATCACAGAAGTTCAAAGGGAAGTATCCCAAAGGAACCAGTTCATCCATGGTGGTGAGTGCCGCACCCGTTCCTACAGCATTGAGCCCCACCGGTACTTTGCCCAGGGATCTGGCATACGATCCATCAGGATCCACCTGGATGAAATGGGCCGTGCCCCGATGGTCATGGGCATCGATCTGACCGGCTGCGATCTCCAATTCCGTAGAGGCTCTGCTCCCAGACTCCTCGGCACTTTCAAGATGGAGTTCGGGATGTCTGAAAATGGCATCGTCATCGATCTCGATCCGGGCATCCAGAGCCACAACACGCCTCTTAGAGAGAACGAGAGGATTGATCTCGATCAGCCTGGCATCAACACTCCGATAGACCGAATAAAGCTTCACAAAGATCCGGGCCAATTCAGGAATGAGAGGGCTCGAGATCCCTCCTGCCATACGAATGAGATCCATGGCCTGATAATCGGAGAATCCTCGAAGGATGGGGATAGGATATTTGAAAAACGTTTCAGGAGATTGATCCTCCACCTCCATCCCACCCCACGTTGAAAAGAGGGCTACCGGTTGACGGAGCGAGGGATCTGCAGTGAGGGCCATATAATATTCTTTTTCGTAATCGATCTCTTTCTCAATTAACAAAGAAGAGGCCGCCTCCCCATCAAAAGGATGGGATAGAAGTTTTTCTGAGAAGACTTGAACAGCTTCTGGAGTTTCTGCCCTAAGGATCCCTCCCCTCTTCCCTCTGCCACCACTCAGGATCTGAATCTTTAGATAGACCGGCAGGCCCAATTCCTGTGCTGCCTTTTTGGCAGTCTCTTCATCTTTGACCAATTGGCCTTGAGGAATTTCGATCCCCGCCTTTTTGAAAAGTTCCTTCCCCTGATATTCATATAATCTTGGCATGTTCCGGTCCTCTATTCCTTTTTAAACTCTTTCGGGAGTTCCCTCTCCTCCGGTCCTTCATACAGAAGCTCTTCCTCCCAAAGCTTCATGGGCATTGGACTCTTCAATCTCGACCCCTGAAGAAACTCCTCTAAAGATTCTGCCACCAGGCCGACCCCTCTCGACAAACAGAAGAGACCCTTTGCTGACTGCCATGGAAGTCCCAGTTCGCATTGAATAGCTGCACAGGCGCCATCAATATTGATTGGGACCTTTCGATGGTAGAGGTCTTTCAAAACTTCCTCCATCGTCTTTACCATCTCCACATATTCACCTTTTACTTCCCCCTTCTGCCGCGCTTCTTCAACGAGGCCAAAGAGCCGACGTACTCTCGGATCATCATCATGGACAGGATGGCCAAAACCAGGGATGAACGCTCTCCTTTCTTTGAACTCTTCACAGATCTTTCGGATGAGCGTTTCAGCCGTCTCTCCTTCCTTTCCTATCCTTTCATTCGATTCATAGAGCATCCTCATCAGCTGTTCAGCTGCTCCGCCATGGATGTCTCCCAAGAGATTCATCCCTGTTGCTACACAGCAGTTGAGTGGAATGCCACAAGTGGCTGCAATTCTCGAGACGGCGACCGACGGAGCAGGAACACCATGATCCGCTCCAGCAATCAACGTGGCCTCCAGGAGATGGCCTTTGATCCTTGTCGCGAGTTCCCCCATGATCAAAAGATAGACCAGTTCCCCATAACCGATATTCCCGATCAACTCTTCAACTCGGTAACCTCTCATCATGAGCTTGTTCTTTCCCGATTGGATGATCTTTGTTCTCCACCAAGGCTGTTTCTCACTTCCCATACGGGTTGACCTCTCTTTCACCAAGAAATAGTCTTTCCTCTTGGAAGATCTCTCTCACCGTCGCCCCTTGTATAAAAATGTCAATCCCTTTTCAATATCCTGGAAATCACTTCTGGAAATTCGGTCACTTGATCGATCACAATGGCTCCTGCCCGGCCAAGCCTTTCCCTCTTGGCCCTGGCCGTTCCCCTTCTTCCAGAAACAATAGCACCGGAATGGGAAAACCTCACACCTTCCTTTGCTGAAACTCCTGCAATGAAAGCGACCAGAGGTTTTGTAAATTTTCGATTCACCATGAGATCGGCTACTCTTTCCTCTTGGGTTGTCCCTATCTCGCCAAAGAGGGCCACACATTTCGTCTCTTCATCCTCTTCGAAGAGGGGCAGAAGATCTGAAAACGTGCTTCCCACAATGGCATCCCCTCCAATGCTGACAACCGTGCTCTGTGCAATCCCTTTTTGGGTGAGGAGATAAGAGATCGTTGTGGTCATCCCACCGCTTCGGGACATCACTCCCACAGAACCCTTGCGAAAAAAACGACGGGCGCTCTCGAGACTCCCTCCAATCATGCCCACCAAGCACTCCTCAGGACTGATCACTCCCAAGGTATTCGGGCCAATGATCCTCGTCCCCTTTTTCTTCGCTAAGGCAAGAACCTCGAGGACATCATGGACAGGCATCCGGTCGGTTGGAACGATCACCAATTCGATCCCTGCCTCGATGGCTTCGCTCAACGCTCTCTTCGCCATAGGAGCTGGAACAAACAGCACACTTGCCTGAATAGGACCGACGGATCCCATCGCTTCTCGAATAGTATTGAACACGGGTATCCCGTAAACGCTTCCCCCTCCTTTTCCAGGAGTGATACCCGCCACCACCCTTGTCCCGTACTCTTTCATCAAACGGGCCCTCTCCTCTCCCTCCCTTCCAGTTATCCCTTGGACGAGGACAGTGGTCCCCTGGTTGATCAAGATGGACATATCATTTCCTTTATTCTACGGATGCAAAACTCCGTGGTCTTTTCCTCTGTGTAATATTCCAAACGAAGGCCCAGACCCTCGGTCCCCTTCAATACGATCTCCTTTGCCTTTTCGTCGTTATTTCCAACAAGACGGATGATGATCGGAATCTTTGGCCTCATCTCCGTAAGGGCTTTTACCAATCCTCTCGCGCCGTGGGTTAGATCCTGACTGGCTACCCCATCACTGATCCAAAGATGACCTTCGATATTCGGGATAGAAAGGATAATTTTTATAGCTCGATAGATTTTCGAGGCAGGAGGATTTCCACTCGTATCACAATAACAAGCTGGTTTCAAACCATTTCGCGTCAACTGATCCAGACAAGCCATTGTGCCGCCTCCCCCTCCTCCATGAAATCCAACGTATCCGTGCCCTTCCCCTACTTCCGCCAGCTCGGCGAAATAGAAGGTTCCACGATAGTCCTCCTTTTCCACCTCCCAGGCTGCCCTTTCCAAAAAGGTGGGAGGGTGTCCTAAATCCCTCGGAATGTCGATCATATTGAGCTCTGGATGTCTGAACAGAGCATAGTCGTCTACCGTTGCCTTACAGTCTCCGGCGATAAAATCCCCCTTCTGGGTAAGAATGAGGGGATTGATCTCCAAGGTCGTCATCTCATAGGTTCGAAAAACATGACAAAGTTTTTTGGAGAGATCGAGCCACTTACGGACGATATCTGGTGACACCTTCCATTCGAGAAGAGTCCTCTCAATCTCTTTCTCATCAGGACCATTTAAATAATCAATTTCAATTTCTTTAATTTTCCATGGCTCCTTCTCGGCAAGCTCCTCTATCTCCACCCCACCTTCCAATGAGAGCAGAAGTACAGGTCCCTTTGTTTCGTCACTCAGTGTGATGCCGATGAAATATTCCGAGGCAATATCCAGCCTTTCCTCCAGCAGGATCTCTTCCACTTTATTTCCTTTTATCACCCTTCCAAAAAGATCTTTTGCCATTGGATAGGCTTCATCTGGATTGAGGGCGATTCGAACTCCTCC
>CAZFJD010000014.1:0-20896 GCA_964518775.1 uncultured Syntrophaceae bacterium | reverse complement strand
GACTTCGGTCGAGCCATTTCTGCTGGTTTTGCTGAAAGAGCAGAAAAACTTGGAGCAGCGATTCTCACGAAGCAGATGTACAAATTCCCAGGAGAGAAGGATTTTCGTCCCTTCCTCACACGCATCAAGGAGGGGAACCCGGAAGTTATCTTTGCTGCAGGGTATTATAACGAAGCAGCCGCCATCGTCCGGCAGTCTAAAGAACTGGGAATCACTAGTCAGATCTTAGGAGAGGAAGGTTTCGATTCGCCAAAATTTATAGAAATTGCTGGGCCAACCGCTGAAGGTGTGATCATTGGCACAAATCTCGATCGAGATGACCCCCGACCACTGGTCCAGAATTTCCTGAGGAACTACAAAAAGGCTTATGGGGAAGATGCGGATATGGTCGGGGCCTCCAGTTATGATGCCTTTATGATCCTCGTCAACGCCATTGAGAAGGCAGGAGTAGACCCGAAGGCAATCCAGAAGGCGTTGCTGGAGACGAAAGACTATAATGGCCTAACAGGAAAGATCAGCCGATTTGTCCAAGGCGAAGTGGTCAAACCTGTCCAAATACAAGTTGTTAAAGACGGTAAGTTCCGTCGGCTTGCGGTGATCGACAATCCGGAAGTAATCACCCCGCCCACAAAATAAGGAAACAGTGATCAGTAAATAGTGATCAGTCAGATATACCCCCTCAGCCCAGTTTATCCACCAGACCAAAAAATTGGCAGCGGTGAGGGGCAACTGCTCACCGATCACTGCCTTCTGCTTACTGGTTTTTAGAATGCTTTGGCAACAACTCGCCAATGGAATTGCTATAGGTAGCGTCTACGCCCTTATCTCCCTCGGGCTGACAATGGTCTACGGAATCCTCCGCATCCTGCACATAGCCCACGCAGGCATCTATGCGCTTGGAGCTTACGTCGGACTCTTTTCTTTCAGGCTTATCGGCGACTTCTGGCTCTCACTCTTTATCGGCATGGCTGGGTCGGCTATTGCCGGATATATCGTTCAACGTTTCTTATACCTACCTCTTCTCCATTTGCCGAGGATAGCTCCGCTCATCGTCTCCATCGGCCTCTTTATAGCCCTGGAAGAGGCTTTCCGGATCGCAGCCGGCCCACACACCCTCACTTACAACGCCCGTGTGGGGCTGGGCGACCTTTCCATCGGTAGCTTTCGTCTCACGGAAACACAGATTCTTATCCTTCTTGTGGCTTTGGCAATTCTAATTTTTCTCTGGGCCTTTCTCACTAAAACAAGAACTGGCCTGGCGATGCGGGCCTGTGCCCAAGATCCTGAAACGACGTCTTCCTTTGGTGCGAATGTGAATGCGATCATTGCACTTAACTTTCTCATAGGGTCGGCGATGGCCGGTGCAGCGGGGGTCCTGATCGGAGTCTACGACAACCAGGTGTGGCCTACGATGGGGAGCATCCCGGCCTATAAGGCCCTGGCGATCGTTGTTCTTGGAGGTTTAGGAAATATCCCGGGGACAGTACTTGCATCGATTGTGGTCGGACTTTCCGAAACGTTTTTCATCGGGGTCCTGGCCATTCCTTTCCCAAGGGATGCCGTGGCTTTCATCGCCATGATTTTGGTTCTAATGTTCAAGCCCTATGGACTGTTAGGAAAAGCATAGGATTGGATATCAGGCCATCGGGAGATAGGGGGATGGGGAGTTAGGGAGATGGGGAGAGAGAACTATCGCTTCCCAATCCCCTCATTACCCCATTATGGGACTGTGGCTTATCCTGATAATCTGATTTCCTGATAACCTGAAGATTTCTATGATCGGCGGGTATCTCATCACGATTCTGATCACGATTGTCATCTATGCCATTCTGGCGCATAGTCTGAATATCATCACGGGTCAGGCTGGACAGATCTCCCTTGGCCATGCAGCCTTCTTTGGCATCGGTGCCTATACCGCAGCCATGCTTTATACGGAGGCTGGATTTCCATTCTGGATCGATGTCCCTCTGGCAGCCTTTGTTGCTGGCCTCATCGGAGCCCTTCTTGGGATCCCATGCTTGCGCGTCCGTGACGACTTCCTGGCCATCACCACCATGGGCATCAATTTTGTCGTGGAGGCCGTGTTTCTTTACATTCCCTTTTTCGGCGGAGCCATGGGCATCGGGGGAATTAGCCTTCCAAACTGGTTCGGAAGAGAAATGACAAAGGCCGAGTATTTCCTTCTCATCCTCATCGTCTTCGTCGTTCTTCTCCTCCTCGATCGATGGCTGGGCCGTTCGTGGATCGGATTGGCTTGGGCTTCGATCCGAGAAGATGAACAGGCTGCTGGTGCCATGGGAGTGGACGTCGTCCGATTTAAAGTGTTCGCTTTTATCCTGGGAAGTATGATTGCCGGACTCGCTGGCGGGTTTTACGCCCATTTTTTGACTTTTATCATGCCCCAGAATTTTGGATTCGGCCAATCCATTGTCATTCTTTGTATGGTTGTTTTTGGCGGAATCGGGACCCGCTGGGGCCCTGTGGTGGGAGCCATTATTTTAGGGGTTCTCCCGGAGGTTTTTCGGCCCATCATGGAATACCGCACCTTAGTTTACGGACTATTGCTTCTGGCCATGATGCGCTTTCAGCCTGGCGGCCTCTTAGGATCTGAATCTATTCTGACCAATGTATTGCGTCGATTGATTTATCGTTGGTCGGGTTGCAGAGTCAGTCTATGATCGTTCTGGAAGTGACAGAGCTAAGTAAAGAGTTTGACGGTCTGAGGGCATTGGATGGGGTAAGTTTTAAGGCCGAGGACGGGGAGATTTTAGGGATTATCGGTCCTAACGGAGCAGGTAAGACGACTCTCTTCAACCTGATTTCAGGGATCTACCCGCCATCAGGAGGAGAGATCAATTTTCAGGGGAAGTCGATTCTTGGTATGAAGCCCCACCAGATCAGCCGTTTAGGTGTTGGCCGGACTTTTCAAATCGTTCGTCCCTTCCAAAATTTGGACGTGGAGACAAACGTTCTGGTAGCCTACGGCCACCGCTGCTATCCTTCTCTCTGGAATTCAACCAGACCATTTCGACAACGCCCCATCCTTGAGGAAGTCGAGATACTCATCGAGAAGGCAGGGCTTCAGCCCTATGCGAAACAGTTGGCTAAGAACCTCCCTCTTGGCTTTAAAAAGCGTCTGGAAATTGCCCGTGCGCTTGCCCTCAGACCCCGTCTTCTGCTTCTCGATGAGCCCTCTGCAGGTTTGCGCTTTGAAGAATCGGTCCGGCTCATGGACCTCATTCGCCAGGTGCGGGATCAAGGCATTGGCATTCTCCTTATCGAGCACAACATGCAAGTTGTAATGGATCTCTGCTGGCGGATCGTGGTTTTGGACCACGGTTCTAAGATCGCGGAAGGTTCTCCTGATGAGATTCGCTCCAACCCATTGGTCATCCAAGCCTACCTTGGGAAGGAGGCATAAGGTGCTGGAAGTGCGGGAGATGGAGGTTTCTTACGGTGAGTTTCTGGCCGTCAAGGGAGTAAACTTCACAGTCGACGAAGGGGAGTTGGTGACGATCATCGGAGCCAATGGAGCGGGCAAGAGTACGATTCTCCGGGCTGTCATGGGTTTGGTGAAATGCCGCAAAGGAGAGATTTTCTTCCAGGGAGAGGATATTACTTTAAAGCCTCCCCATCACCGGGCACGCCGAGGCATCAGCCTTGTTCCTGAAGGTCGAAAGATCTTTCCGGACCTGACAGTAGCAGAAAACCTCCTCATGGGAGCTTATACCGAAGAGGACCGGAAAGCGATTCATTCGCGTAGGGAAGAAGCCTTTGGACTTTTTCCCGTTTTGAGAGAAAGACAGAATCAGGTAGGCAAAACCCTCAGTGGAGGAGAACAGCAGGTGCTGGCCATTGCTCGGGCCTTGATGTCTAAACCTCGGGTGATCCTGATGGACGAGATATCCCTGGGTTTGATGCCGATCTATGTGGAGGAGGCCTTCAAAGTGATTGGAGATCTCCATCGACGGGGAGTGACGATTCTGCTGGTGGAACAGAACGCCCGCAAAGCCCTTGCTGCGTCGGATCGGGGATACGTGCTCGAAACCGGCGAGATTGTGCTGAGCGATTCGAGTGAAAAATTGGCAATGAACCCTCAAGTCAAGAAAGCCTATTTGGGAGGAACCTGATATGGAAAGTGCAAAATGGAAAATGTAAAGTTCTGCAAGATCATTTTCAAATTCAAAATTTGCAATTTTCAATTTGCATGGTGAACTTAGACAGGGTGGTGAGGCATGGAGAAGAAAAAAGTAAAAGTCAAAGAAAAGGTGGAGACACTCACCGGCGTTCAGGTTGGGATCAAGGCACCTAGGGGGACGAATATCACCTGCAAGAGCTGGCAGACCGAGGCTGCATTAAGGATGTTGATGAACAATCTTGATCCAGAGGTTGCGGAAAAACCGGCAGAGCTCATCGTCTACGGTGGTGCCGGGAAGGCGGCTAGAAATTGGGAAGCCTACCATCTCTTGGTGAAGTGTCTAAGAAATCTGGAGAACAATGAGACGTTGCTTGTCCAATCGGGAAAGCCTGTTGGAATTTTTAAAACCCATGAAGATGCCCCTCGTGTGCTCATTTCCAATTCGATGCTTGTGCCCAATTGGGCCAACTGGGAGAAGTTCAGAGAATTGGAAGAATTGGGTCTTACGATGTATGGTCAAATGACCGCGGGGAGTTGGATCTACATCGGAACCCAGGGAATTCTTCAGGGGACATATGAAACATTCGCATCTGCAGCAACGAAACATTTTGGAAGGTCGCTAAGGGGCAGACTCATCGTCTCCGCTGGCCTGGGAGGGATGGGAGGAGCTCAGCCTTTGGCAGCGACTATGAATGAGGGGGTCTTCTTGGGTGTTGAGGTCGATCCTGCGAGAATCAAGCGCCGTCTCGAAACCGGATACCTGGATGTGATGGTTGATCGTTTGGAGGATGCGCTGATATTGGCCTTAGGTGCGAAAGAGAAAGGAATTCCTAAATCGATCGGTCTGGTTGGAAATGCAGCCGAGGTTCATCCGGAGATCGTGAGAAGAGGGATCGTGCCAGACCTCGTGACAGACCAGACGTCAGCTCATGATGCCCTGAACGGGTACATCCCTGCAGGACTTAGTTTGGATGAAGCCATTGAACTTCGGCATAAGGATCCTCAAAGCTATATCCGTCGAGCCATGGAATCAATGGCTGTTCATGTCCAGGCCATGCTTGAATTACAAGAGAAAGGATCGATTGTCTTCGATTACGGCAATAACATTCGAGCGCAGGCCTTCGAGGCAGGGGTTAAGGAGGCATTCAGTTATCCTGGGTTCGTCCCTGCCTTTATCCGTCCTCTTTTCTGTGAAGGAAAAGGTCCTTTCCGTTGGGCAGCGCTCTCTGGAGACCCTGAGGATATTTACAAAACTGATGAGGCTATTTTAAAGGAGTTTCCGGACGATGTCTCCTTAGCGAGGTGGATTCGAATGGCCAATGAGAAGGTTAAATTCCAAGGCCTTCCGGCAAGGATCTGCTGGCTTGGATATGGCCAGAGGGCAAAGGTTGGAAAGATCTTTAACGATATGGTGGCCAAGGGAGAATTGAAGGCTCCGATCGTGATCGGAAGGGACCATCTGGATAGTGGTTCGGTCGCCTCTCCTTATCGGGAGACAGAAGGGATGAAGGATGGGAGCGATGCGATTGCGGACTGGCCTATTTTGAATGCCCTGCTCAATGTCGCTGCGGGGGCCACATGGGTTTCTGTCCATCACGGAGGTGGCGTTGGGATCGGTTACTCTATCCATGCCGGGATGGTTGTGGTGGTAGATGGAACCAAGGATGCAGAGCGGAGGCTTCTGAGGGTATTGACGACCGATCCTGGAACCGGTGTGATGCGCCATGCCGATGCCAAATATGAAGAGGCCATTCAAACCGCAAAGGAGGCGGGAATTAAAATCCCAGGCGTAACGATCTATCAAAGGTAATTTCCCTAATTCGTAAATTTGTTGGACCGAAAGGAAGGAGAGAGGCTTCCCCTATAAATGCGATCGCATTTATAGGAGAAATTGAAATTTGAATCTCTGAGTTTTGTATAGTGTTTACATCATCAGAGGGGTAATATGAAAACTGTTACTTTGAACGGTGAATATCTCACCTTAGAAGAAGTGCAGGAGGTGGCTGAGGGAAGGGCCAGGGTCAAGATCTCACCTTCGGTCAATAGGAAGGTGAACCGTTCAAGAAATTTTGTTGAGAAGGCTCTCCAGCATGGTGAGAAGATTTACGGTGTGACGACAGGCTTTGGTTTTTTAAGTGATCAAGTGATCAATCCATCCCAGATTGAAGATCTTCAGAGAAATCTCATCCGAAGTCATTCCGTTGGAGTTGGGCCCTTCTTCGACGAAGTGACCACTCGTGCAATTATGGTACTGAGGGCGAATGTGATCGCCATGGGATACTCAGGCGTTCGGATCGAGGTGTTGAAGCAGCTCGTTGAGATGATCAACAAACGAGTTCATCCACTTGTTCCAGAACAGGGATCTGTGGGCGCAAGCGGTGACCTTGCGCCACTGGCCCATCTCACCTCTGTGTTGATGGGTGAGGGAGAGGCAATGTTTAAGGGCGAAGTGATGTCAGGGAAAAAGGCCATGAAAAAGGCCGGTATCCCACTTCTCACCCTGAAGGCAAAAGAAGGCCTTGCCCTGATCAACGGCACTCAAGTCATGACCGCTGTGGGTCTTCTGGCCCTCCTCAGAGCGGAGCGGCTTTGTAAGATAGCAGATATTGTTGGCGCATGCACCTTAGATGCCCTGAAAGGGACTCTCAGCGCGTTTGATCGAGATATTCAAAGGGTACGTCCATTCCCTGGACATCTTGCGGTCTCGAAAAACTTTCAAAAATTGGGCCGATATAGCAAGATTGCTGCATCTCATAAATTCTGCTCCAAGATTCAGGATGCCTACTCGCTTCGGTGCATTCCTCAAGTGCACGGGGCAGTAAGAGATGCCTTGGCCTTTGTTCGGAGGATTCTTGAGATCGAAGTAAACTCTGCTACGGACAATCCGCTCATCTTCCCCGATCGGCGAAAAATCCTCAATTGCGGAAATTTCCATGGGGAGGCAGTCGCCTTTGCCCTCGATCTGTTGGCAATCGCAGTTTCGGAATTGGGAGGAATCTCAGAGAGAAGAATTGAAAAATTGATCAACCCAGCATTATCCGGCCTACCCGCGTTTCTCACCTCCGAAGGGGGTCTTCATTCGGGATTGATGATGGTCCAGGTGAGCGCTGCTGCTCTGGTCTCAGAAAATAAAGTCCTTGCTCATCCCGCAAGTGTTGACTCCATTCCAACTTCTGCGGATAAGGAAGACCATGTCTCTATGGGAACGATCGCTGCGAGAAAGGGAAGGGAGATTGTAAAGAATGTGGAGAATATTTTGGCGATGGAGTTGCTGTGTGCTACTCAAGGATTGGGATTCTTGCTTCCCCTTCAACCCGGCATTGGCATTAAAGAGGCCTACCATATTGTTCGTGAGAAAGTCCCACCGATTAAAGGTGATCGAAGATTCAGTGAGGATATTCAAAAGATTCAAAGTCTGATCGAATCAGGAGAACTGCTCCACCATGTCGAAAGAGTGGTAGGGGGTTTAAGGTG
Organism: uncultured Syntrophaceae bacterium; assembly: GCA_964518775.1. Classification (GTDB taxonomy): domain Bacteria; phylum Desulfobacterota; class BSN033; order BSN033; family UBA1163; genus JACAEX01. Next base: position 13,284 of record CAZFJD010000014.1, on the reverse strand, counting down.
AAGCGGCCAAGGCATCGAATTTCAAAGAAAGGGGAAGAGAGGTGAAAGTTGAACGATTAGTGAGGGGAGGAATCTTGAAGATAACTTCTTATATTCCGGGGAAGTCGATTGAAGAGGTTCAAAAGGAATTCGGCACCAAGAGGTGGGTGAAACTCGCCTCGAATGAGAATTTGCTCGGTCCTTCTCCCAAGGCAGTCGAAGCCATCCGGAAGGAACTCCCAAACATCTATCTCTATCCAGAGGGTCCCTGCACGGTTTTAAGACATGTGCTTGCCCAGAAATTCTCACTTCCGGAAAGAATGGTTGTCGTCTCCAATGGGGCTGATAATCTGATCCTCATGATTGCTTGCGCCTTCGTGGATGAGGGCGATGAGGTGGTAATGGCGGATCCCACTTTTTCTGTTTATACCAATGTCACCCAGATCATGGGAGGGAGGCCCATCAAGGTGAGGCTAAAAGATTTTACTCATGACCTCGATGGCATGTTAAGAAAGGTCAATCGAAAGACAAAGTTGGTCTTTATCTGCAATCCGAATAATCCTACTGGGACCATTGTTTCCCAAAGATCTTTCAACTATTTTCTCTCCAAACTTCCTCAGCGTGTGATTGTAATTCTGGATGAGGCTTATGGAGACTTTGTTGAGGATACTTACTATCCAAATGGTTTGGATTATATCAGAGATGGGAAGCAGATCATTCTCCTCCGAACCTTTTCAAAGGTTTACGGATTGGCAGGCCTGAGGATTGGTTATGCCTTAGGCAGAGGAGATTTAATAGATTGCCTTTATCAGGTGAGGGATCCTTTTCCTGTCCATCGACTGGCACAGGTGGCTGGAGTGGCGGCCCTAAAAGACACGACTCACGCAGCGAAGTCCGTTCAATTGGTGCATGAGGGGAAGAAGTATCTCTGTAAGGAATTGGATAAGATCGGGCTTGCTTATGTTCCCAGCCAGGCGAACTTCATCTTTATCGATTTCGAGCGAGATTCAGAAGAAGTTTTCCAGGCCCTTCTGAGAGAAGGAATCATCATCCGTCCTGGAAAGATTTGGGGTTACCCGACTTTTGCCCGAGTAACGATTGGAAGGATAGCGGATAACCAGAGGTTCATCAAAGCCTTAAAGAAGATACTCAAGTAAGGTAATTAATTAGGTTATGAAGTAATTTTTGACTTAATGACCAATGACTCAATAACCCAATGACTTCTTTGACTGAAGCTGATCTCATCATTAAAAACGCCGAAGAGCTGCTCACCCTCCCTTCCTCTTTTAAAGAGGATTCAGGTTTAGGAATCATCCGAAATGGTGCGTTGGCAATAAGAGGAGAAAAGATTCTGTGGGTTGGAAAAGGCGATCAACTGTCAAAAGAAGTTTCTTTGATTCGTGAAGGGCAGGAGATCGATGCAACAGGGAAAGTGGTGATGCCTGGACTCATCGATGCTCACACACATCTCATCTTCGCTGGGTCGAGGGAGCATGAATTCGAGCAGCGGGTTCAAGGCCTCTCTTATCTGGAGATTGCTGAGAGAGGAGGGGGAATCCTTTCGACCGTTGAGGCAACTCGTCGAGCCTCCTTCGACGAACTTTTTTCTCTGGGAAAGAAGAGATTGAATCGGATGCTATCCAAGGGGATCACAACCATAGAAGCGAAAAGTGGTTATGGGCTTTCTCCACAAGATGAATTAAAGATTCTCGAGGTGATGAAGGCATTACAGATAGATGATCCGATCGATATCGTCCCCACTTTCTTGGGGGCTCATACGGTTCCAAAAGAATTCGAGAATGACCGGAATCAGTATATCGATCTTCTCATCGAAGAGATGATTCCGAAGGTTGCTGAGAAGGGGTTGGCTGAATTTTGTGACGTCTTCTGTGAGGAGAAGGCCTTCACTCTTGAAGAATCGAGAAAGATCTTAGAGACAGGAAAACGGTACCGCCTCAAACCGAAGATCCATGCAGACCAATTGAGCGCGGGGAGCGGAGCAGAGCTCGCTGCAGAAGTCGGGGCATCTTCTGCTGACCATCTTGAATATGTCAGTCAAAGAGGAATCGAACGAATGGCTGAAAAAGGGGTCACAGCAGTTCTATTACCTGGTGCGAGTTTCTTCCTTTCTATGAAGAAACTTCCCCCTGCAAGGGAGATGATCGAAAGAGGAGTCGTTGTCTCTTTAGCCACGGATTTAAATCCTGGCTCATCCATGACTGAATCCCTTCCTCTCATGATGACGATGGGCTGTACGATGCTCAAGATGACGGCCAGAGAAGTGATCCAGGCAATAACGATTTGTGCGGCAAGATCGATGGGACGAGAGAATGAGATTGGAAGTCTGGATATTGGAAAACAAGCTGATGTTCTTATTCTTGATATTCCTAATTATAAATATCTTCCTTACCATTTCGGTGTGGATCATGCGGAATATGTCATTAAAAAGGGAAAGATAGTCTACCAGAGGCCGGCTTGAGGCTCAAAGCTGAAAGGTCAAAGTAATTGTTTCATCAACCAAACAAACTAAACAAACGAGAGAAACTCAAGAGACAAGATAGACCAGATAGGCGAGACAGACGCATTATCGCATATAGGCATTAACTTGTAGGGTATATGACTATGAGACTCCTGGAATGTGTTCCCAATATCAGTGAAGGTAGGGATGAGAAGAGAATCACCATCATCGCAGAAGAGGTGAAGAGGCATAGCGGGGTTAAACTCCTCGATGTCTCTTCAGACAGGGATCACCACAGGAGCGTCTTTACTTTCATCGGTGAACCCTTAGCGGTTAAAGAGGCTGCCTTTTCTTTAGCCCTCAAGGCCATTGAACTCATCGATATGAGGGAGCATAGAGGAGGCCACCCTCGTCTGGGAGCAGTGGATGTGGTTCCCTTCGTTCCTATACAAGGGGTAAAGATGGAAGAGGTGGTTCAATTGGCCCATGAATTTGGAAAGGAATTGGGGCGGAAAGGGATTTCCGTTTTCTTTTATGAGGAAGCTGCCACCCGGCCTGAAAGGAAAGAGCTACCTTCCATTCGAAAAGGAGAATACGAAGGATTAAAGGAGAGATTGGAAGACCCCAGATGGAAGCCCGACGAAGGACCTGAGACTTTCAATCCAAAGTCCGGAGCAACAGTGGTAGGAGCCCGATTTCCTCTGGTCGCCTATAACATCAATCTCAAGACGGAAGATCTGAGCATCGCAAAACAGATTGCCAAAAAGGTTCGATTCAGAGACGGAGGATTTCCTCATGTGAGAGCAATGGGAGTTGATTTAAAAGAGAAGAGAATGGTTCAGGTTTCGATGAATCTGACAAACTATCAGGTAACCAATATTCCAAAGGTGTATGAAGCCATCAGAGAAGAAGCAAAGAAAAAGGGTGTGGAAGTTGCAGAATCAGAGATTGTGGGACTGATTCCTCTTGGCGTCTTAGAAGGCATTGCAAAACATTATATAAAATGTCCTGATTTTTCAATTCGACAAGTCATCGAACAACGGATTTTAGAATTTGAATGAGGAGGCACAATGGAAATAAGACGCTTTTTAGAGAAGCTGTCTTCAGACACCCCTACGCCCGGAGGTGGAAGTGCTTCTGCACTATCAGGAGCGCTATCTGCTGCTCTTGTGGCGATGACGGCAGGACTATCCTTGAAGAAAGGAAAACTTAAGAGAGAAGAGGCTGAAAAGACAAGAAAGGACGCCTTGGCTGTTCAGAGGAAAATGCTTCGAGCGGTAACTGAGGATGCAAAATCTTATGAAGCTGTGCTGAGAGCGTTTCGGCTGCCAAAAGATTCGCAAAAGAAGCGGTATATTCGCACTAAGGCAATACAAAAGGCTTATCAAGGGGCGACAGCCATCCCACAACTGGTAGCTCAGCAATCGCTCCAGCTTATGAACTATTCAAAAATTCTCATATTGAAAGGAAACCCAAATGCTGTAAGTGACGCAGGCGTGGCTGCCTTTCTTGCTGATACCGCCTTGACAGGAGGGCTCCTCAATATCGGGGTGAATCTGGTTTCGGTGACTGATAAAACGTTTTTGAAGAAAATGAATTTATTGATGAAACAATTGGCAAGAAAGAGAAACCGTCTGATGAGGGATATCTTAAATACGCTTGTTGGGATAAAGCAGAGTTGATCTTTTTTTTCAACCTGTTTCTTTTTAACAAAAAGGGGCAAACCCATGTGGGTCGCCCCTTTGATTTTTTTGGAGCGGGCAACGGGGATCGAACCCGCGACCCTCGGCTTGGGAAGCCGATGCTCTACCGGCTGAGCTATGCCCGCACCGTGGTCAGATAGTCTATAGTCCTTAGTCAGTAGTCAGTCGTCCTTTGAATCAACCCAACTATAAAAAATTATTTAGAACTGGTCAAGGGATTTTCAAATTACCTTAAGCTCTCTCGGGAGGTAAGTAAGCACCTCCGCTCCCTGCGAAGTGACCCTGATCATATCCTCAATCCGAACTCCTCCCGAATTGGGAATATAGATCCCTGGTTCAACTGTAAAAGTCATCCCCTCCTGAATGAGGTCCTTGTTTTCCTTATTGACCACCGGGTCTTCATGAACGGCAAGGCCTATGCCATGACCTGTTCCATGGCCAAAGTACTCGTCACATCCATGTTTTCGGATATGGTCCCTTGCCGCCTCGTCGACCTCGTGGATGGGTATGCCTGGTCGAATCTTTTCAATGGCCTTGTCATGGGCTTCCCTCACTACCTGATAAACCCTCTCCTGTTCCGGTGAAGGTTTCCCGCAGACGAGGGTACGTGTCTGATCGGAGTGGTAGCCCTTAAATCGCGAACCGAAATCGATCAGGATGAAATCACCTTTCTCAATTCGTTTGGAACTTGCTCTTCCATGGGGGAGGGCCGATCGTTTCCCGGAGGAAACAATGGTATCAAAGCCCGTGGCTTCGGAATCATTGCTCTTCATAAAGAATTCCATCTCAAAGGCGATCTTAGCTTCTAAAGCCCCTTCTTTAAGCATCTCGATGATGTGGAGAAAGGCGTTCGATGCGATATCAATAGCTTTTCGGGTTAAGGCCAATTCCTGAGCATCCTTGACAGCCCTCAGGTTTTTTATCTCGTGCTCGAGCGGAATGAGTGCGGTTTCTTTGGCTAACTTCTCTGAGAGGGATTGATGGAATGAGAAGGTAAGAGAAGGGGATTCAAAGCCCATGTTTCTTAGTTTTAGGTCCGATATGAGAGAAGCAATGCCATCGTTTTTCTTCTTGTAATGGATGATCTGAGATCCCTTGACTTCCTCGTCGGCTTGGGTCCAGTACCGTGAATCCGTGAGAAAGAACGCTTCTTTTTGAGTGAGGATCAAGGCACCATCGCTACCAGTAAAGCCGCAGAGATAACGGATATTCTCAAGGCTGCTAAAGAGGATTCCGTCGAGCTGACGGGAGTCCATTATTTTCCGAACAGACCTTTGGCGTGTCTCAATGAAGGAGTCTTCCATTACCTTCTTTTCCTTTTCCGGATGTTGGCCAGCCATCTCTGGAGGAGCTGAATCCCTTCCTCCGTAGAACGAACCCATTGGTCGGCAGGAGATGAAAAGCCCAATTTTTGACTCAATTCCTCAAGTTTTTCCTTTACCTCTTGATCGGAGGAATCTTTTTCAAAAAGGGCCTTATAGATTTCGTATGCCTCCTTGGGATGGCCCTGTTTCAAATAAAGATCAGCCAGCGTCTTTGTGATGATTTGGTCCATGGATAACCCTTTTTCCAAAGGGTTTTTAAAAAGTTAGAAGATAATGGTTTAAAAGTCAACCCTTCGGCTCTTTCCGGCCTAAAGGCCGGAGCTTGCCTTCGGCCCGAGCTCAGGCCGAGGGCTCAGGGTTGACCCTGAGCGCGCCTTTATCCCTGCTATAAAGAGAGCAGGGTCTGGGCACAGTCGAAGGGTCAAGATACTTGACATGGCATGGGATATAAACTAATATTTATAGGTTTTTCACAAGGATGGAGGCAAGTATCATGGAGAAGAAATATCTATTCTCACCCGGACCGACGATGCTACCGCCCCAAGTACTTCTCAAGATGGCGGAACCTATCATGCACCACCGGGAACCAGAATTTGAAAAGATTTTTGCTGAGATCAGGGAAGGGTTGAAATACCTGTTTCAGACGAAGAATGAGGTATTGGTCTTCAGCTCTTCCGGCACTGGCGCCATGGAGGGCGCGGTCTCCAACCTCCTTTCCAAGGGAGACAAGGCTTTGGTCGTTCGGGGAGGAAAGTTTGGTGAGAGATGGGGAGAGATCTGCAAGGCTTATGGGATTGAGTTTATTCCGATTGATGTGGAGTGGGGAAAGGCGGTTGATCCGGAGTGGGTTCAGGAAATACTGGGATCCAATCCTTCCATTCGGGCAGTCTATACGCAGGCCAGTGAGACGTCAACTGGCGTGAAGCATCCGATTAAAGAGATTGCAGAGGTTGTCAGGAAATTTGAGGATACCGTCATCGTTGTAGATGCCATTACGGGAATTGGTGTATTCAATATTCCAATGGATGAGTGGGGACTCGACGTGGTCGTCAGTGGCTCTCAAAAAGCGTTGATGCTGCCCCCAGGACTTTCTTTTGTTGCCCTAAATGATAAGGCCTGGAGGTTCGTTGGGAGGTCGGATTTGCCCAAGTTCTATTTCGACTTTAGAAAGGAGCTCAGGTCTGCGCAGAAGAATCAAAATTCGTTCACTCCCGCCATCTCTTTATTTGTGGGATTAAGGGAATCACTCGACCTGATTCGGAAAGAAGGCCTGGAGGCGATTTTTCGTCGACACGAAAAGCTGGCTGAGGCGACCCGTGTAGCGGTGAAGGCGTTAGGGCTTGAGCTCTATGCCCCTGATTCACCCAGCAATGCGCTGACAGCGGTTAAGGTTCCGGAAGGTATCCAAGGAGGGAAATTGAAGAATCTTTTCTTTGAGAAGTTTGGGATCACCGTGGCAGGAGGCCAGGATCAGGCCAAAGGGAAAATCATCCGAATTGCCCATCTCGGATATTATGAGAGGCTTGATATGATCATGGTGATTTCAGCCCTCGAAATGCTGCTGAAAGAGATGGGCTACGCCTTTGAACTGGGAGCCGGGGTGAGGGCAGCTGAGGAGATACTGATGGCCCCATAAAGGACAGAGGTAGGAGGAGCAGTCGTGACGACCTTGAGGTTTGAGTGATCCTCAATCGGAGATTTGGATTGGAAGAGATTAAAAAAGTGTTGGTTAGCGATCCTTTATCGAATAAAGGATTGGAGATCTTGGCAAGAGCCAAGAGTCTGAAATACGATATCAAACCCGGCCTGTCAGCGGAAGAATTGAAGAAGATCATTTCAGAATACGACGCCATCATCATCAGAAGTGAGACGAAATTGAAGGCCGAGATCATCGAGGCCGCAGACCGGCTGAAGGTCATTGGAAGGGCAGGAATCGGTCTGGACAACGTGGACCTCCCCGCGGCCACGAAAAAGGGCATTGTCGTGATGAACACACCTCAAGAGAATGCCATTGCAGCTGCAGAGCACACGATCGCCATGGTGCTTTCGATTTCGAGAAAGATTCCTCAGGCCACAAGCTCAATGAAGGCTGGCAAATGGGAGAAGAAAAAGTTCATGGGGGTGGAACTTTATAACAAGACTTTCGGGATCGTCGGCATCGGGGTCATCGGCTCGATTGTTGCGGATCGGGCAAGAGGACTCAAGATGAAGGTGGTCGCCTACGATCCCTATCTTTCGAAGGAAGCCGCAGAGAAAAAGGGCGTTGATCTGGTATCTCTTGATGAGCTGCTGAGTCGCTCTGACTTCATCAGTGTTCACACTCCTCTTACTGAAGAGACTCGAAATCTCATCGATAAGAATGCCTTCAGGAAGATGAAACAGGGGGTCATCCTCATCAATTGTGCCCGAGGAGGAATCGTCAACGAGAAGGACCTTTACGATGCCATTCAGGGAGGGAAGGTGGCTGGAGCAGCCTTGGATGTTTTTGAAAAAGAGCCTGCAGTTGACAATCCTCTTTTTGAATTGGAGCCGGTTATCTGCACTCCTCATTTGGGGGCCTCCACCGGAGAGGCTCAAGAGAATGTGTCGATCGCCATTGCCCAACAGATTGTTGACTATCTGATGTTCGGGGATGCTCGCAATGCGGTCAACATCCCGATGGTCAGTCCGGATATCCTACCCTTTTTGAGGCCCTACCTCCGTCTGGGCGAAAAATTGGGAAGCTTTTTGGGCCAGATTTCAAACTATGCCATTGAGGAAGTCGTGATCGAATACCACGGCGATGTGGTCGAATATGGGACAAAGCCGATTACCATTTCGGTTTTGAAAGGCCTGCTCACGCCGTTTGTTGGGGAGACGGTCAACTTTGTGAATGCCCAAGTCATGGCCAAAGAGAGGGGAATGAAGATCACAGAATCGACCAGCGCCAAGGCAGAGGATTTTGCGAGTTTGATCGCCATTACAGCACGATCGAAAATGGAGGAGAACTATATTGCAGGAGCCCTCTTTGGAAGAAAAGAGTTGAGGATCGTCAAGCTGAACGATTTTTTCATCGAGGCGATTCCAGAGGGATATATTTTATTAGTGAATAATTACGACAGGCCAGGAGTGATCGGCAATATTGGAACAACTTTAGGCAACAAGAATATCAATATTGCCACGATGCAATTTGGTCGTGACCGAATGGGGGGTAATGCCATTTCACTGCTCCATTTGGATGCCCCGTTACCGCCGGGAGTCTTGGGTGAGATTTTAAGGTTGCCTAACATTATCTCAGTTCGTCAAATCGAATTATAGTGCTTTGAAGGATCGGAGGAATGGTTTGGCATGGCCAGTGTCGTCATTGTAGGAGCTCAATGGGGAGATGAAGGAAAAGGGAAGATCGTTGACCTGCTGACCCAGTATGCGGATATGGTGGTGCGATTTCAGGGAGGAAATAATGCCGGTCATACGATCGTCTTAAAGGGGGAAAAATTTGTTCTTCACCTCATCCCTTCTGGCATCCTTTACGCCGATAAGAAATGCATGATCGGGAACGGGGTCGTGTTAGATCCAGCTGTGTTGCTTCAAGAGATTGCCGAGATCAGAAGAAGCGGATACTTCAAAGAGGATTCGCAGCTGATGATCAGCGAAGAAACGCATCTCATCCTCCCGTATCACCAAAAGATCGATGTTGCCAGAGAAAGAATCTTCAAGATTGGCACTACTGGCCGAGGAATAGGGCCGGCCTATGAAGACAAGGTGGCTCGCTGTGGCATTCGAGCTGTTGACCTCTTGGATGAGAAGGTATTTCGGGAGAAGTTGGAGCAGGCTCTCTTCCAGAAGAATATCTACTTAGTTCAAATCCTAAAGGAGAAGCCTCTTGAGTTCTCAGAAATATTTGACGAATACCTTGGTTTTAAGAGACAGATCGAAAAATATGTGAAGGATACGTCGCTGATCCTTTATGAGGAAATGAAAAAGGGGAAACACGTTCTTTTTGAAGGTGCCCAGGGGACACTGTTAGATGTGGATCATGGTACCTACCCCTATGTCACGGCCTCTAACACAGTGGCTGGAAATGCCTGCGCAGGCTCGGGAATTGGTCCGACCATGATTAACTCGGTGATCGGCGTGGCAAAGGCGTACACCACTCGCGTGGGGGAGGGCCCTTTTCCTACGGAGCTTAAAGATGAGTTGGGGGAGAAACTTCGGGAAAAGGGAGGAGAATATGGGGCGACGACAGGGAGGCCAAGGAGATGCGGCTGGTTTGATGCAGTCATTGTTAACCATTCCATCCGGATTAACGGCATCAAGGGGATGGCAATGACTAAGCTGGACGTGTTGAATGATTTTGAAAGGATCAAGATCTGTGTAGGTTATCGTTTGGATGGAAAAGTCTGTCACCACGTTCCTTCGAGCCTTGAGATGCTGAAACAGTGTGAACCAGTGTATGAGGAGCTCGATGGATGGAGATCAGAGATTAAGGGAGCGAGAAATTTTTTGGACCTTCCTCCTAATGCGCAGCGCTATATTCGAAGGATTGAGGAATTGATTCACACAAAGGTGACGATGATTTCGGTCGGCTCGGAGAGGAATGAAACAATAGAGGTGACGAACCCTTTCTTGGGATGATTTCCTAAAGAGCTCTGAAAAACTACTTTACGCTCTCTTGATGACAGAGATTTCAAAAGAAGATTACACAGATTTTCCCGATTTTTCAATGCACTTCTTATCTGTGTAATCGATTCCTAATCTGGGTAATCAGAGATTTCTTGGTTTTTTAAGAAATTTCCTAAATTTTGCTTGACAATTCAATGACTTTTCTCTTAGTTTGAGGTTGAGAGGGCCGTTAACTCAGGCGGTAGAGTATCTGCCTTTTAAGCAGAGAGTCGCTGGTTCGAGTCCAGTACGGCCCACCAGTCCCCATCGTCTAGCCAGGCCAAGGACACCGGCCTTTCACGCCGGCAACAGGGGTTCAAATCCCCTTGGGGACGCCAAGGCAATATCAAAGGGTTAGCAAATCTGTCTAACCCTTTATTTTTTTAATCTTTACTCCAACTCGTTTTTGTGTTATGAAAACATGCAAAATTGCCCTGGATGGGATGAATCCCAAAGGATGAAAGCCTTGCCTCTATGGAAACGTAAATGGTTCTGGATTATTTTGGCGGCATTTGTTGTTTTCTTCGTCTACGAATACAACTCCCAGTTATGGACAAAAGTCGTTGAAACGTACAATGTTCTCCACGATCGACACCAATTGAAAATCATCATCCGTTCCTTTGGTCCTTATTCTCCCTTAGCTTATATTCTGATCCAGATTGCGCAGGTGATTGTTGCGCCCATTCCCGGTGGAGCCATTGAGTTCTTGGGAGGGTATCTATTTGGGGTAAAGGCTGGGTTTATCTATTCCATGATCGGTCTCGTCTTGGGTTCATGGATTGCCTTTAGTCTGGCGAGAATCTTTGAAAAATTGGCTGTTGAGAAGTTTGTTTCGCCACAGAATATAAAAAAGTTTGATTATCTGGTTGGCCACGAAGGTGTTATCCTCAGTTTTCTCCTCTTTTTGATCCCAGGCTTTCCGAAGGATGCCCTCTGTTACCTCTTGGGTCTGACCCCCATGCATACGGGTATTTTCCTGGTCATCTCCACCATCGGCCGGGTGCCTGGCACATTGATAGCTTGCCTTCAGGGTGGAAAGGCTTTCGAGCATCAATACAAGACATTTTTGATCCTCTTAGGAATCTCTGCTCTCGTGATCTTAGCCTTTTATATCTATCACGAAGAAATACACCACTTGCTTAAGAGACTGAAGAGGCTCAAACCATAAGGAAGGGGCGAAATGGCATCACCGGTGAAAGAGAGTAAAGAAGGAAGGTTGTCCTCGGATCTCGTTTTTGACCTCTATTTGAACCTTTTGACGGAGATTTGGGAGATCGCATCCGCTTTAATCGGGGAGGCCATTTTAGCACTTCTCTTTCTCTCAGCCATTCAAAAAAATGGAGAGAAGCATCCCTTTTTGCTTTCCCTGAAAGTATCCGAAGAAGGCATCGGATTGGATAAAGAGAAGGAGGAAGGAAAGAGGCTCTCTCCTGAAGAGATCCATAAGGCATTTCAGGGTGTGATCAACCATCTCACCCACCTTTTTTCAACGTTGTCGGAAGGAGTGATCAATAAGGAACTCTTTCCAAAGGTCTTTCCAAGAATTAAGGAGGCTGAGCGAATCATTTCCTCAAGATAGGAGGCATGCGTGAGGCTGATCTTTAAGAATCTGAACATCCTTCGATCTGCGATCAATGCGATCAGCATGAACTTTGATACGAAAGGGATCATCGAATCGGCTGGAATCAATCTTCCCAATCTGTTTAACTTCTCTTCCTTTGGTGTGCTCTGGAAGGAGGGCCTTGTCCTCTATCTCTACCAAGAGGAATCTATTCCTCCTCCTTTTACGAAGAAGGTGGTGGAGAACATGGTCAAGGTTCTCTCAACCTTAGGAGGGGAACCCATCGATGTCAACCAAGTGAACCTCCAAATAGAGAAAAGACAATCGAAGCTCGATCCGATGACAATCAGTCCACAGACCACGTTGAAATCCCATCTGACCCTCCCCCTTGCAGTCGAAGGAGAGATCGTCGGTTGTATTTCACTCAACAGTGATCAGCCCAATGCCTTTGATGTTCAGGATCTCCAATTCTTTTCTGTCATTGGATACCAGATATCCGCCACGTTAAAGCATTGTCAGCGATTTAGTTCGATCAAGACCATTGCCATTTATGATACGCTGACGAATCTCCATAACCGGAGGTACTTTGAGGAGAGGCTCGGGGCTGAAGCACAAAAATCTTTTTTTAGTGGAACGACGCTTTCTTTGATGATGGTAGATCTCGACCATTTTAAGAAAGTGAACGATACCTTCGGACATCCTGTAGGCGACAAGGTTCTTTGCCACATCGCCTCCTTATTGAAGAATTCGGTTCGGAGGGATGATACCGTGGCCCGTTATGGAGGGGAAGAGTTCGTTCTGATATTGCCAGGGGCAAGTTTGGAGGTGACTTCCAGGATTGCAGAGCGGATTCGAGAGCTGGTTGAAAGGACGCCTTTCGAGGGTGGCCAAAACCGGCTCAATCTTACGGTTAGCATTGGAATCTCCAATTTCCCAACTCATCGTGCGAGGTCGAAAGAAGAATTGGTGAAGATGGCAGACGTGGCGCTCTACAACGCAAAAAAGGGAGGCCGAAACCGAGTTTGTGTTTTTACCGGATATACGGCTGAGTGAATCCACTTTTTCAGGGAGAGGAGAAACAAAAAAGGCACACCCCTAAGTGTGCCTTTTTTGTCAAGATTTAGTTCCAAATTACTTCTTTGGCGCTTCTTTCTTCGGGGCAGCCTTCGGTGCAGCCACCTTGATTGCGGTCGCGATCATCTTCTCCCCATCTTTCTTATACTCGACAGAGACACTCATACCGGCCTTCAGGTCTGCGAAAGCCACCGGTTTCCCGGCCTTGGTGATCTTTGTCTTTTCGTCGGTGGCAAAGGTCATCGTTTTCTCTTCTTTCTTCACCTTGCCCTTTACCAGAATGGCCTTGGCCATTTCATCGACCTTTTCAATTGCACCAGAAAATTTCTCTACCTTTGCCGGCTTAGGTTTTTCCGGTGCAGGAGCTGCTGCAGGAGCTGGTGCAGGCGCTGGTTTCTGCTGCGCCATGGCTCCAGAGACAAAGGCAACTAACGTAAGCAGAGCAACCAAAAGAACCATCTTCTTCATTCCTTTTCACCTCCTTCCTATTTAGATTCTTATTGGCCGATGTATCACTCGAGCAAAACGGGTGCCAAGGCCACG
>CAZFJD010000013.1:19423-21444 GCA_964518775.1 uncultured Syntrophaceae bacterium | reverse complement strand
GCGGTTCAGGAGGTCAGGGTTTGATCCTGATGGGAATTATTTTGGGTGAAGCCATTGGAATCTATGATGGAAAATGTGTGGCCCAGACTCAGAGTTATGGCCCAGAAGCCAGAGGAGGCTCAAGCAAATCAGAGGTCATCGTGAGCGATGAGGAGATCGACTATCCCAAGGCGATGCAACTCGATCTCCTCTTGGCGATGAGCCAGAAATCGTGCGATGACTTTTATCCAGACCTCAAGCCGGAAGGGCTCCTCATTGTCGATTCCACCTTTGTCACACAGGTCCCCAGTCCGAAGGCCTTCCAAATTCCTTTTACTCGAATCGCCCGAGAGAAATTCAAGAGGGAGGTGGTGGCAAACATCATCGCCCTCGGAGCCCTCAGTCAATTGAGCCCTGTGGTTTCTGCAAAGGCCGTTGAATCTGCAGTATTGGCAAGGGTACCCAAAGGCACAGAGAAGTTGAACCGTGATGCCTTAAAAGAAGGGATCATGGCTGCCAAGAAGGCCAAGAAGGAATGGACAAAAACGGAGGCACCTCCAGAAATTCCCAAAGAAGACCTCTTGGATTCGTATTAATAAAGAGACGCTAAGCGCTTAGCGCTATGCGCATAGCGGAAAGGACGATGAAAAGAAACTCCTTTGTCTATGCCGTGACCAAGAAGATTGCTCAACTGGTCTTTTCCATTTTCTATCGGATTGAGATCGAGAAAAAGGAGATTCTTCCCGATGATGGACCTGTGATCATCCTTCCCAAGCATCAATACTGGACCGATATCCCGATCATTAGCATTGTCTTTAAACCCCTCCTCTATTTTGTAGCGAAGAAAGAACTCTTCAATTACCCTCTCGTTCGAAACTACTTATCCCTCTTAGGAGGTGTCCCCGTGGATCGGACACAGACGGTCCGAACTCTCGACTCCTTTAAGATGATTCTTTCTCTGATCAGAACCGGAGAAAAGATCGTCATCTTTCCGGAGGGAACCTATTTTCGAGGGAGTGTGGGTTCAGGGAAAAGTCGCCTCCTTCAGTTGATTTTGAGGTTTCAAACGGAATTGGATCACGGCATTCCCTTTGTCCCCGTTGGCATTCGATATGGTGGAAGGTCGGGATGGAGAAGGCGAGTGGAGATCCGAATAGGCCCTCCCCTCTTCGCTGAGAAGGAATCGGACGCGGTCGTCTTAACCGGTCGGGTGATGGAAGAGATCGGTCAATTAAGTCGATTACCACGATAGAGTTCTGAGTTTGGAGTTTAGAGTTCGGAGATTCAAAGCAACACACTCCGAGCTGCGAACTAATTACTCCGAACTATCTTAGGTAAGGGAGGAAACGATGCCAAGACGTGAAAGGGATTGGGAACTGAGAAGGAGAAGAAAACGGAGAGAGAAGAGGAGAAAACTTAGAGCCAAAGGTCTTTTGGGACCCCCTCCAGAGAGCGTCAAAGAGAGCGGAAAGAAAAAATCAGAGAAGGCAGTAACGAAAGAAGCTCCAAAAGAGGTACCTAAGGAGACTGTGGGGTCTTCAACTTCAGAGGGCTAATTTCAAATTTCAAAATCCAAATGTCAAATTAATGTCAAATGGCAAAGTCCCAAAGAATTTTTACATTGGTCATTTGTCCTTTGAGTTTCATTTGAACTTTGAACTTTGACATTATGGCATTGAATTTCGTTATCTGGATCTCTTCGGTATAAAATACCACGTCCCCTTCTTCATCTGTTTGATCTCGCGGACCAACTGGTCCAAATCCTCTTCTCGGTTAACGAAATTGATCTGGCTTGTATCGACCACCAGAAGGGGGGTCTGGTCATAGTGAAAGAAATAGTAATTGTAGGCTTCGGTCAAGGTCTTAAGATATTCTAAATTGATCTCCCTTTCATATGGCATGCTTCTCGATTTGATCCGATGCAGCAGCACCTCCGGTTTTGCCTGTAAGAAGATGACTAAATCAGGAGGAGGAATCTGCCCATGGAGGAGACCAAAGATCTGTTCGTAAAGGGCTAATTCATGATCATCTAAATTCAGGGA
>CAZFJD010000013.1:7047-19413 GCA_964518775.1 uncultured Syntrophaceae bacterium | reverse complement strand
CTAAGATACATCGGGCATTGAACTCCTTTGCCAGAAGCTTGGCCAGACTTGTTTTGCCAACGCCGATCGGACCTTCGATGACAATATACCGGAACATCTCTCCTTTAACTCCCAGAATGGATATTCATCTCACAAAAAATGAGATTGGTCGATTTCATATTTGTGCCAAGCATTAACACATCGCCTCATAAATTTCTATAAAAATCTTCTATTTGTCAACTTTTTTCTCCATTGACCCATTCGGCGGCGCCAAGCTTCCACCCTTTTGGATAGGGTATAAAACGCTCCTCAGGGTCAACCCTGAGCCCTCGGCCTGAGACTTCGGCGAGCTCAGTCGAGTCGCTCGGGCCGAAGGCAAGCCCCATTATTTATAATGGGAGTCGAAGGGTTGACTTTTAGTCAAATATTGAGATAAAAGTCCAGTAGAATGTCCATATCTAAATGGGGAGGGGGTAGCATGCTGAAAAATAGGCAGGTGGGGTTGATCGGGACTGGGAATATGGGAGAAGCACTTGTGAAGGGGCTTTTACACGGCCATGTCTGTAAGCCGGAACAGATCTTTTGTTCTGATACGCGTCCCGAAAGACTGAAGGTCATTCGAGAGACTTACGGGGTGAAAGGAACTTCTCATAATGCGGAAGTGGTCAAACATTCCGATATCATCATCTTGGCTGTGAAGCCCCAGATCATGAAGCAGGTGATTTCGGAGGTTGCGAAACATCTCAATCTTTCGAAGTTGATCATCTCGATTGCTGCTGGAGTCCCTTTGGATGCCATTGAATCGTGTACGAGGAAGCAACTGAAACTGATCCGGGTCATGCCCAATATCTGTGTTTCAGTTCGAGAGGGCGCCTCAGCCATTGCTGGAGGGAAGCATATCGATAAAGAGGATCTGATGATTGCGAAAATCATCTTCGATTCCGTTGGAAAGTCGCTGTTCATCGAAGAAGACCTTCTCGATGCCGTGACAGGGCTGAGCGGAAGCGGACCGGCCTATATCTTTCTCATCGTCGATGCTTTGGCGGATGCGGGGGTCAAAGTCG
Source organism: uncultured Syntrophaceae bacterium (assembly GCA_964518775.1). GTDB lineage: Bacteria > Desulfobacterota > BSN033 > BSN033 > UBA1163 > JACAEX01. The sequence goes on along the minus strand of CAZFJD010000013.1, from coordinate 18,370 downwards.
GACTCTCTCGGGATGATGCTTTGATTCTGGCCTCTCAAGCTGTACTCGGTGCAGCGAAGATGTTGATCGAGACAGGTGAACATCCGGGAAAACTCAAAGACCTTGTGACCTCTCCTGGAGGGACGGCCATTGCAGGGCTTCATACCTTAGAAGAGGGTGGATTGAGAACAACACTGATCAATGCGGTCGAGGTGGCGACCCAAAGGTCAAGGGCCTTGGGTGAGATGATGAAAAACAACCTGGTCAACGGTTAGGTTTTTAATTTTCAGAGGATTGACCTCTATTAACCCCCTTCCTTTTCAGAGATCCCGATTTTATGAAAATTTCTTTCTTGACAATTTTTTTTGTTTTTGTAATGGTTTAACCATTCTAACATTCATGCATCTTATTTATGTTCAAGCAGGCCAAACAGAATAGAACATTTGAAGATGTTATTTTCCAGATTCAAGAATCAATCCTGCAGGGAAGGCTCAAAGCGGGTGACAAACTTCCAAGCGAAAGAAACCTTAGAGAGATATTTAAAATCAGCCGCGGAACTCTGCGGGAAGCACTCCGTGCTCTGGAACAAAAGAAACTAATCACGATCAAGACGGGGGTCGGTGGGGGAGCGTTTGTATGCGATATCGACACCCGACAGATGAGTGAAAGTCTTGACATTTTGCTGCAGTATCAAAAGGTTAGCTTAAGGGAACTTGCGGAGTTTCGGGAAAACGTGGAGGGACTGGTGGCTGCCAGAGCCGCTCAAAAAGCAAAGAAAGAGGATTTAGAACAATTGGAAATGTTATTGTACTCGATCGAAAAAATTCTTAATTCTGGTGATCTCCGATGGGACGAATATATCGCTGCGGACAACAAGTTTCATCTCATTTTGGCCCGGGCTGCCGGAAATAGGATTTTTGAGTCTGTTTTGTACACTATTTATGAAAATATTAACCGGTACCTCGAGCGATTTCTTCCCAAAAGGCGAGAAATCATAGAAAGAAATTATCAGGATTTATGCAAAATTGCAAAGGCTATCAAAAAAAGAGACCCCAATACGGCCAGCGATCTTGTCCAGAAACATGTCAAATATTTCAACCGATTGATGGAAGATGGTGAAAAATTTCAACGTCTTAGCTTTCACAGGCGAGAAAGGTTGCCTCAGAGACAGGTAAGAACGCTGAATAGGGGGAACTTTAAATGGGTGAGAAAGATAGAGTGACAAAGCTTCGAGACTACATGGCAGCAAACCATATTGATGTTGCCTTATTGATGAAGCCGGCCAATCAACATTATATCACACGCTTTAAAGCACTGATCTATTCCCGACCTATTTTGAACTTAATCACGATGGATAAAGTAGTTATTATCGTTCCTGAATTGGAAGAGAACCATGCTCGGGAGAACGCTAACGTAGATGAAATTCATACGTATTATGAACACCCAGAAAAGGCTTCGACTTACAATGCACCATGGGGCTTAATGGAATATTCATTGAAAAAAGTTAAGAAAGCAGAATTAACCATCGGAATTGAAGCAGGATTTGTTCCAGTAGCGGTGGCAAACCTATTGAAAGGTTTGGGGGCTCAGGTGGTTGACCTGGATCCCAAGATTATCGAAATGCGGATGATCAAGGATCAAGGAGAAATTGATCTAATTATTAAAGCTGGTGAGCTGGTTAGCCTTGCTGTCAAGGAAACGCTTGCTAATTTACGAAAAGGAATAACCGAGATTGAGGTCGAAGCCATTGGCAATCAGGCTGTTTTTAAAGAGACTGCAAGGAGATATCCATCAGCTGAGATAGAATTGATGGGAATGACCCCTTCAGGGGTGGCCAGAACTATATTACCTCATGTTTTTTCAAACCTCCGTGCTTTTGAGGAAAAGGACATTATCATTCATAGCCGACAACTTAGTCTTAATGATTACCGAGCTGAATGTGAACGTACTTGTTTTGTTGGAGAACCCAGCCATAAACAGAAAGACGTTTTTAATGTTATGTTTGAAGCCCAACAAGGTGCTATAGAAACAATTCGAGAGGGAGTGGCTTGTAAACAGGTGGATGAGATCGCAAGAAATATCATTCAGAAGGCCGGACTGGGTGAATATTTTATACACAGAACAGGCCATGGCATTGGGTTGGAGCCTCATGAGGCTCCGTACTTGCGCTATGATGAGGAGTTACTTCTTAAAGATGGAATGGTTGTTTCCGTTGAACCTGGAGTGTATATACCCGGATTAGGGGGCTTTCGGCATTCAGATACCGTAATCGTTAAGCCAGAAGGAAGTGAAATAGTTACATCTAGTCCGGCGAAGTTAGAGGAGGTCATTTTTTAGGAAAGGGAAGATGGGAAGGATCTGCCTTCAGCATTTTCACAGGGGAGGCAAGGGAAGTAATGAGGAAAGGTAAGTACTTTGAAAGGGGGTATGAAAAATGTTGAGGAAAATATCTTTTAGTTTCATGCTCACCTTAGTTTTACTATTGATGGTCATTGTAGGTACTTTATGGAGACAATATTGAAAAAAGGGCCCATAAGGAACGCTTTTGAAGAACTGGGAAAAATCTTTGGAAATCGTGTCACCCAATCCCCTTTGCATCGGATGGCCTATAGTCGAGATTGGAGCCCTCGCCAAAACCGTGCCACCGACTTCCCTGATATCGTTGTTATTCCTAAGACGACAGAGGAGATGGTTCAAATTGTACAAATTGCTTACAAGTATGAGATCCCTATGGTTCCTTTTGGGGGAGGGACTGGAATGGGAGGAGGGGCGGCGGCCTGGAAGGGCGGAATCTTGGTTGAAACAAAGGGAATGAATCAAGTATTTGAGATCGATGAAAAAAACCTTACCGTCACCGTTCAGGCCGGAATCACCATTTGGGAATTAAATGAGGTTCTTGCCAAGCGAGGGCTTTGGCTTCCTCACCAACCTGAGTCAAAAAGAAGCTGCACCATTGGTGCGAGTATCGGATGTGATAATGACTCTACGTTTGGTCTTCGCTATGGAAAGATCAGGGACTGCCTGACGAACGCTGTGATTGTGACCGGCCGAGCTGAAGCGGTTCGGGTGGGCCAGAGGAAATCTTCCTTCTCATCGACAGGGTACAAACTCTTGGACCTCTTGATCGGATCCGAAGGCACACTTGGAGTTATTACTGAGGCGACCCTTCGAATTCTTCCCATTCCCAGGAGTCGCCAGGTGCGGGGATATTTCTTCAGATCTCTGAATGAGTCGGCGAAAGGACTGGAAAGGCTTCTATCGGCTGGCCTTGGCATAGAGTCAGCCCATATCAACTGTCGCCACCGACTCCATTTTTATACCCATACCTATCGGGAAAAATTTGGTCGGGAACCCAATGTCCCCGACTGGGCAGAAGTCATTTTATTCCTCTCTTTTGCTGGAGATAAGCAAGTGGTTGATTTCAATATTGACAGAGCGACGCAAATTCTCATGGAAGAGTTCCGTGCTCACCTTGTCCAAGAGGAGGAGATGGTTGAGGGTTGGTGGGATTCAAAACACCGTCTTGAATTTATTCCCTTCAAGCAAAAGTGGCCGGATAGCCAGCGCCAAAAGAAATTCGGAGCTGCAGATGTGGGTTTACCCATTGGTCGATTGGATGAGGGATATCAACACTATGTCGAGATTGCCAGGAAATGGGATCAGGAGATTCTGGGTATGACCGTTTATAATGAATCACCCAATAAGGCAACCGCCTCCATCAGTTTTGCCGTTTTTGTGGATGATTCAAACACGGATTCGGTCAATCGATTCTATCAATATGTAAGAGAGATGAGTGAAATGGCCGTCCATTTAGAAGGGACGATGAGCAGCTACATCGGCGACGGGGATCGGTTGGGAGGATTCAACCAACTTGAGCATGGACTTTCGTTTGAATATATGCGCCGCATCAAGGAGGTCTTCGATCCTAAAAATATTATGAACCCGGATAAGAAATTTGAATCCCGTTGGATTAGAAAGGAAGTGCATGAGTAGGATTCAGAAATTGTCAGTTTACAATGAAGATATTTATACCTGTAATAGAACACGCTGTGGTTTCTGCCGGGAGGAATGCCCTGTTTACAAAGTCAATCGTTATGAGACTTTCAGCTGTAGAGGGAAAATGCTGGTGGCTCGGGGTTTGATGGAGGGACTCTTAGAACCCTCAAGAGAGATGGCAGAAATGTTAGATAGGTGCCTTCTCTGTGGATACTGCCAGGCGCGCTGTGCTTTGAAAAATATGGATATCATCACGTCCATGCGGGAATTAATGGAGAAAAAAGGCCTCTCTGCCAAAACCCATACGGAGAATGTTCTTAAAATCATAAAAGAGGGACAGCTCTTTGAGGCTCAGGTCCTTGCCAAACGGACAGGCAAAATGCCTGTTTATGCTGGTTGTCTCTATCGATCCCGGCCAAAGGAGTTCTCAACGATCTTATGGGTTTTGGAAAAGCTTGGTCTTGACATTCGTTTAAGAGAGGAAAGCTGCTGTGGCTATATAGTCGAGGCGACGGGTTTCACAAAAGAATTTGAAGAAGCCAAAACGCGCTGCAGGGAATATCTCGAGAGAAATAAGGATAGGACAACGCTGACCCTTTGCCCAACCTGTACCATGACATTAAAAGAGAAATACGATATCCCGGTTCAACACGCAGTCTTAACTGTTCATGAAAAGTTGAAAGATCCTAACACGGCGAAAAAACTCAAACCTCTAAACTTGCGGGCCACCTACCATGACCCCTGCCACCTCGGGAGAATGCTCGGTATTTTCGAAGAGCCGAGGGAGATCCTCAAACAGTTAAAAATCGAGATTGTTGAGATGGAACATAACCGTTATTTCTCTACCTGCTGTGGAGGAGGGGGAGGGTTGAGGGCTGTCGATGATCGGCTTTCGATTGAAATATCGAAAAACCGGATACAGGATGCGGTCCATGCGGGAGTGGATAGGATAGTCACAGTTTGCCCGACGTGTGAATCCACTCTCCTTCGAGGGGCCGGAAGGCTGGTGAATCAAATCGATAAATTTATTGATGTGCAAAGTCTTTGGGACTTACTCAATTTATCATTGACGGGTTGACATCTTGGATATTATGAATAGGAAAATACCTGAGTAGGAGGGTTGATGATGAAGGGATATGCTGGGAAGTTGCTTAGGGTGGATCTTTCTGAAGGAAAGATCTCAAAAGAAGAGATTTCAGAATCGATGAAGAAAGATTTTTTAGGGGGGCGGGGGTTTGCCATCAAGCTTATATGGGATGAGGTAAAGAAGATCGATCCTCTATCGGAACAGAATAAGATCGTCTTTGCTACGGGCCCTTTAAGTGGACAGCTACTTCCCAGCTCGGGGAAGATGGTCATTGCCTCAAGGAGCCCTCTCACAGGAGGCTATGGAGATGGTAATATCGGGACCATGGCATCGGTTCATCTGAAGAAAGCGGGTTATGATATGGTGGTGGTTGAGGGAAGAGCGGAGAGACCCTCCTACCTCTTAATCGAGGATGGGAATGTGAAGATCCTGGAGGCTTCCGACCTCTGGGGGAAAAATACATTTGAGGCTCAAGACATCCTTGAGAAAATACATGGAAGAAATTCAGGAATTCTTCTCATCGGCCCTGCCGGAGAAAACCTGATCCGTATTTCAACCGTCATGTCCCAGAAGGGGAGGGCAGGCGGACGCCCCGGAATGGGTGCTGTGATGGGATCTAAAAATCTAAAGGCAGTGGTGATCAAGGGAACGGGTTCGATCCCGAACTTCGATGATGAAAAGCTGAAGCAGTTCGGGAAGAAGGGATATGAAGAGATCAAAGGAAAGGAGAATTATGAATTCTGGATGAGGCAGGGGACCATGCAGGCCTTTGAATGGTGTAATGAAAATGGTTGCCTTCCGACTTACAATTTTAAGGAAGGGGTTTTTGAGTTTTCTAAAGAGATGGATGGCTATGTCTTAGAAAAACTTCATATTGATCGTAAGGGATGTCCCATGTGCAGCATGCAGTGTGGCCATATCATCAAGGATGCCAGTGCGAAACGAGCAGAGCTGGATTATGAAAATGTTGGGATGCTGGGGCCCAATATCGGCTTGAGAAGCCTTCCTCAGGTGGCATTGCTAAACCGAATGGCTGATGAGTGGGGATTAGATACGATTTCCCTTGGAAGTTGCATTGGCTTTCTCATGGAAGCTTCGGAAAGAGGAGTCATCCCTGAAAAGATAGGATGGGGAGATTTTGAAGCTGCACAAAAACTTGTCAGAGAAATTGGGGGAGGAGAGGGACTTGGAAAATTGGTGTATAATGGAGTTCGGGGTGCTTCTGAGATCATCGGGAAAGGGTCGAATAGATGGGCAATGCAAGTAAAGGGGTTAGAGATTTCAGCGTATAATTGCCATGGTTGTCCAGGGATGGCCCTCTCCTTCGGGACCTCTCCTATTGGTGCGAGTCACAAGGATGCCTGGATCATTGCCTGGGAGATATCGACCGATCGATTTTCTTATAGCAAAGAGAAGGTTCAAAAACTTATTGAGTTTCAACGAATCCGTGGAGGTTTTTTTGAATCTGCAACCGTTTGTCGGCTTCCCTGGGTAGAGGTGAGTTTCGGTCTTGACTGGTACCCGAAATATCTGGAGGCCATTACAGGGAATCATATGAGTTGGGAAGATCTTTATCAAATCGGGGATCGCATCTATAATTTAATCCGGGCCTACTGGAAGAGAGAAGTTCCTCGGTTCGGTCGAGCATGGGATGATCCACCCGATCGCTGGTTTGAAGAACCCCCTTCCCAGGGAAAGATGAAGGGGGTAAAGATCGACAGAAAAAAGTATGAACAGATGCTCTCATGGTATTATGAGCTTCGGGGTTGGGACGAGGACGGCATTCCCCTGAAAGAAACGCTTGATCAATTAGGTTTAGAAGAGGTTTCAAGGGAGTTGATTATGTGAGATGGCTGAGCTTAGATTCTTAGGGTTCCTGGCAGATGTGGCAGGCGTTCGGGTGAAACATTTGGTTTTAGAGAAACCCACCCCCCTCAGGGAGATCTTGCCACCTTCTTTTCCCGACAAGAATATCATCATTCTCATTGACCAGAAAATGGGTAATTTGGATACCCTTATTGAAGAGGAGAACTTGGTCCTCCTAATGCCTATATTATCGGGAGGCTGAAGTTACCTTAGAAATATTACCTCATTCGATTGATGCCTATATCGTAAGGGTTTTCATAATCGACAATTTCATAAAACCGGCCAGGGAGGATGCACTATAGTGCAAGCATTCGATATCATTATTGTCGGTGGGGGAATCATAGGTTCCAGTATCGCCTATAACCTCGCAAACGATGGGTTCGATGGAACGGTGGCCGTTTTTGAAAAAGATCCGACCTATGAATTTTCTTCCACCACGCTGAGCGTTGGCGGCATCAGGCTCCAATTCAGTACCGAGGTGAACGTTCGCATCTGTCAATACAGCCTCGACTTTTATGAGAAATTTGATGAGCGGATGGCAGTAGATGGGGAAAAGGCCCATGCAGAGTTTCGGCAACGAGGTTATCTCTTCCTGGCCAATGAAAAGAATTGGCCCATTATGGAAAGACATCATCAATTTCAAAAAAGCATGGGAGCCCATGTGGAGCTTCTCTCGGTTGAAGAGGCTTTGAAAATCGTTCCCCATCTAAACCCTAAGGGTCTGATCGGTGCCTCATTTGGTTCCCGAGATGGCTACCTCGATCCTTACGGAACGCTTCAAGGATATATCAAGAAGGCCCGCAGCCTTGGGGTAAAGGTTGTGCACGATGAGGTGACCGGGATCGTGAAGAACGGCCATCGAGTCACCGGGGTCACCACGCGGAGAGGAGATCGATATACTGGAACGGTTGTGGTGAATGCGGCTGGTCCATGGGCTGCAGAAGTCGGACGGATGGCCGGGACCGATCTGCCAGTGGAGCCCGTTCGGAGAATGGTCTTTGTCTTTCAACCCTCAGAAATTTTTGACTACGAGCTTCCTCTCGTGATCGATGTGACAGGCCTCTACTTCCGTCACGAGACGGGAAAGGTCATCATGACAGGAAAATCGATTCTGGATGAACCTCCTGGGTTCAATTTCAAGGTAGATCATTCTTTCTTTCAACATACCATGTGGCCCATTCTGGCTGATCGAGTCCCTGTTTTCGATAGACTCAAATTGATCAGAGGATGGGCCGGTCTTTATGAAGTCAACCGACTCGACAGCAATGCGCTTCTCGGGCTACATCCTGAGATCGAGGGGTTTTATATGGCCATTGGTTTCAGCGGTCACGGATTTCAACAAGCTCCTGCTGTGGGAAAGGTCATGTCTGAACTGATTCGCTTGGGCCGATACGAAACGATTGATGTGAGCCCCCTCAATTTTGAGAGGGTCATCAGCGGAAAACTCGTCATCGAAGAAGAGGTGGTCTAATCTTTTTTCGTCCTTCAGGGTAAACCTTGAGATCCTCTCTTTAGCCAGGGGGAAAAAATGCCGATCCTACTTTCCCGAAAAGATTTGAGAAGGGTTCTCACGATGGCGGATGTGATCGAAGCAGTGGAGAAGGGATTCCGGGAATATAAAACCGGGCACTGTGCAGTCCCCGTGAGGATGCCTGTAAAAATTGAAAAGGCAGAGGGCATTTTTCTCTTCATGCCCTCCTATCTGGAAAGAGAAGGTTCCTTCGGGACAAAGATCGTATCGGTCTTCCCGAGAAACCTAAGGTTAGGGCTATCGACGCTCCAGTCCGTCTACCTCCTTAACGATCCAACCACAGGAGAGTTTCTAGCCCTGATGGACGGAGTTCTTCTGACGGGCATGCGGACAGGGGCCACCTCCGCAGTGGCAACAAAGTACCTTTCCCGAAAAAATGCCGAAACCCTTGGGATCATAGGCACAGGTGCTCAGGCAATGTTCCAAGCCGAGGCCATCTGCAACGTCCGCCCTATTCGGAGAATTTTGGTGTATGATAAGGAGCCTGAGAGAGCCAAAAATTTCTCAAGGAATGCGTTCGAGACCCTCCAGATCCCGGTCAAGATGATGCCCACTCCTCAGCAGGTGGTCATTGGCTCTGATATCTTGGTCACGGTGACGACCTCCTCAATCCCCGTGTTCGATGGTCGTGATCTCAGAGACGGAACACACATCAACGCAGTTGGAGCGTACACTCCGGAGATGAGGGAGATAGATGAGGTGACGGTCAAGAAGTCCAAAATCGTTGTGGACACTTACGAGGGTTGTATGGCTGAAGCAGGAGATCTTCTGATTCCGATGAGAGATGGGAAGCTCTCAAAAGACGAGATTTACGGGGATCTCGGGGAAATTGTTCTCGGCAGGAAAGCCGCTCGAACCAGGGATGATGAAATCACTCTGTTTGAATCGGTTGGATTTGCTCTTGAAGATCTGGTGACAGCCCGTCTGGCATACCAAAAGGCAAAAGAAAAAGGGATGGGAATAGAGTTCAGGCTCGATGAAACTTTCGTATAAAACCTGGAAATTCCTCTTAGAGGAAAAAGGGTGGTGAGAATCATGGAACAAAGCCTCACTGTTGAAGCATTGAAACAGAAGGTGACCGAACTGGAGAGAAGATTAAAAGGGTATGAAGAGAAAGGGGCCCAGAAGGACATCCAAGAAGTAACCAAGCGTCTGGAGAAGATTGCTGAGATGGGTGACGATGGTATCATCGTCTTCGACGAGAATTACCAGATTGAATTTGCGAACACCGTTGCCTCGGAGCTAACTGGTTGTTCGAAAGAGAGGTTAGTGGGCATGGATTTTAGGCGGCTCTTGGGTGAGAGGGATATTGGCTATCTTAACCAGATGCACTCGGAAGTGGGAGCGGATGAGAGCAAACGGGTCTGCACAGAGATGGAGGTATTAACACAGAAAGGTCTTAAACTGGACGCAGAAGTCTGCATCACTATTTCGAAGACAGAAAAAGGTGGGGTCAGAACTTATGCTTATTTAAGAGATGTTACTCAACGAAAGAGGATGGAAAGGGAGGTACGGGAGGCCACGAAACGGTTTGAGAAGATCGCAGAGATGGGCGATGATGGGATCATCGTGTTTGATGAAGATTCTCGGATTGAATTTGCGAATCAGATGGCAGCCGAGATTCTGGGGTTTGCGAAAGAACATATCCTCGGTAAGGAATTCTTTTCCTTAATTGGCAAGAGGGATGAAGAGTTTTTAGAAGAGATGGTGATGCGAGGAGAGGGCCTTGGGCAAAAGGTCTGCACGGAGATGTCCCTCCAGACTCCCCAAGGTCAGGCCAAAGCGGCTGAGGTCTGCATCGCCCCAGCGCGATCGGATGACGGCCGAATCAAGACTTATGCCTATATCCGAGATATTACAGAGAGGAAGAAGTTTGAGAGGGATTTAAAAGAGTCGGAGGAGAAATATCGAAACCTCTTCGAAAGGGTTCGTCATGGGCTTTTCATCAGCACGAAAGAAGGACATTTTCTCGACTGCAATCAGGCCCTGCTGGAGATGGCTGGATATAGGGATAAAGACGCGTTCTTAAGGATGGACATTGCGAAAGAGCTCTACGTGAATCCGGAGGACCGAAAGACTTTTCAGAGGATGATCGAGCAGCAGGGATTCGTTAAGGATCTCGAGGTTGAGTTTAAGAAGAAGGACGGAGAGAGGATCACGGTCCTCCTCACCGCCCATACGAAGAAGGACGAACGGGGAAACGTCATTGGGTACGAAGGGCTCAACATCGATATCTCCGAACGAAAGAGGATGGAGAGGGATTTGAAAGAGGCGAATGAATTCTTAATGAACCTGATCGAGGATTCGGTGGATGGGATCATTGTGACCAATATGAAGGGTGATATCCTTATCTTTAATAGAGGGGCGGAGAAGATTTTGGGTTATAGGGCAGAGGAAGTGGTGGGAAAGATGAATATCCGGAGCATCTATCCTCCAGGGGTCGCTAAAGAGGTGATGGAAAAGCTAAGAAATCCTGATTTTGGAGGGGTGGGGAAATTGACCTCTTTTCCCATCCTCCATCGAAGGAAAGACGGAGAATTGATCGAAGGGGATCTTTCGGCATCAATCATCTATGACGAAGAGGGGAGGGAAATCGCCAGCATTGGGATCTTCAAAGACCTGAGGGAAAGGTTGAGAATGGAGAGGGAGCTTCAGAAGACTCAGCAGGCCCTTCTGCAATCCGAAAAATTGGCAGCCATGGGTAGGCTTACCTCTCAGATCGCTCATGAACTGAATAATCCCATCTATGGCATCATGAACACCCTCGAACTTCTCAAGACCGAAATCCCTCCGGAGAGCAAACGGAGAAAGATTTTGGAACTCTCCCTCTCTGAGACTCAGCGGCTTTCTGAGATGCTCCGAAA
>CAZFJD010000013.1:0-7037 GCA_964518775.1 uncultured Syntrophaceae bacterium | reverse complement strand
GCTCCGAAACATGCTCAGTTTCTCCAAGCCTGAAGAGGAGAAGCGAAGGCCCATCAAAATGAATGAGTTAATCGAAGGGATTTTGTTGGTGATGGATAAGCAGATGAGGGAGGCGAATATCAAGGTGGAGACAGATTTCCACGAAGAAATTCCAGAGGTCATGGCTTCCACCAATCAGATGAGACAGGTGCTGCTCAACATGTTTAAGAATGCGAAGGAAGCCATGCCAAAGGGAGGGACCCTCACGGTCCGAACGGGGAGGGAAGATAAGCATGTCCTGATCCATATCGAGGATACAGGAGTGGGAATTCCAGAAGAGATCAGGGATAAAATCTTCGAGGCCTTTTTTACGACGAAACAGAGGGTCAAAGGCGTTGGCTTAGGACTTTCGGTCTGTTACGGAATTATCAGAGATCATGGTGGGGAGATCAGGGTAGAAAGTGAAGAGGGAAAAGGCACAACCTTCACGCTCCGCTTGCCCATTACTTAGAAAATAAAAAGTATTTGGTTAAGGTTAAGGTAAAGATGCCAGTTTCGTCTTTGGGTAAAGGCAATGGTTTTAAATCATTAACCATAACCCATTGACCTTACACCAAACTGGCTTCATAACCTTTACACCAACACCGTTTTCAAAGTTTGTGGGTGACGACCCTCTCATGAGTGATGACGTGGAGGATAGAATGCCAGAGCTGTTAAGAATCACCATAAGCGATCTTTTGGATCAGGCGGCCTCCAAATTTCCCGACCGCGAAGCCTTGATCGATGTCCCACAGGCTAAAAGATATTCCTATGGAGAATTTCTGAAAGTGGTGAATCAGTTGGCCAAGGGGTTCTTAGAATTTGGTGTGGAAAAGGGCGATCACATAGCCCTCTGGGCACCCAATCGTTCTGAATGGATCATCACGGAATTTGCAATCGCAAAGATTGGAGGAGTCCTCGTCAGTGCGGATACAAACTGCACAGTTGAACAACTTGAGTACCTCCTCAGACAATCCGACTCCAGATTCCTCATTATGACAGAGGGGTTGAAGGCATCGGAATACGTCGAAATGATTCAACAGCTCTGTCCGGAGATCAGCAGATTGGTTGCGGGTCGATTAAACTGCTCCGGTCTTCCAGAGCTCAAGAATCTCATCCTCATCTCGGACCGGCCTCACACAGGAATGTTTCGCTGGAGTGATATCCTGGAAATGGGAAGGGATGTGCCCGATCATGCGTTGGCTGAGCGACAGCGCTCTTGTCACGAGGATGATGTCGTAACCCTCCTCTATACCTCCGGTACAACAGGTGCTCCCAAAGGTGTGATGTCGATGCACTTGGGCATTATCAACACTTCTGTGGCGAGTGCTGAGAATCAGAGATTGAACGAAACGGATAGGCTTTGCCTCTCTGTGCCTTTGTCCCACATGTTTGGTTGCGTTTGCATCGTCTTAGCTGGAGCGGCCAAGGGAGCAGCCCTTGTGATTCCTTCTGAGACTTTCGATCCGCATCAAATCCTTGAGGCGATTGAGAAGGAGCGATGCACGGCGATTTATGGATCTCCCAGTGCTTTCATCGCCCTGATGGAAAATCCGAACTATCAGGCCTTCAATATTAAATTCCTCCGAACCGGAATCATGGGAGGGGCTCAATGTCCCATGGAGGTCATGAAGAAGGTTGTAGAGGAAATGGGAGCAAGGGAGATCGTCTTTGGTTATGGCCAGACCGAATCGACCTCGTGGATTACGCAGACTCGTCCAGATGATCCATTGGAATTAAGAGCTTCTACGGTGGGCAAGCCTCTTCCTCATGTAGAGGTGAAGATCGTCGATCCCCATACGGGAGAAGAAGTTCCGGTAGGGATGGTTGGAGAACTCTGTTCAAGAGGATTGAATATGAAGGGTTACTATAAGATGGCTGCAGCTACTGAGAGGGCCCTTGACAGAGACGGGTGGCTTCATACCGGAGATTTAGCCACGATTGACCAGAACGAATATATAAGGATTGCCGGAAGGCTAAAAGAGGTAATCATCAAAGGGGGGAAGACGATCTATCCCATTGAGATTGAGGAGGTCCTTTTCACCCTCCGAGGAATTTCGAATGCACAGGTTTTTGGCATCCCAGATCCATTCTTCGGAGAAGAGGTTGCGGCATGGGTTAAATGTGAGGAAGGGAGCTCTTTAACCCAAGAGGAGGTTCTCCAATATTGTAGGGAGAAACTTCCTGCCTCTCACGTGCCACGGTATATCAAATTCGTCAAAAATTTTCCAATGACTCCGTTGGGCAAAATTCAGAAGTTCAAGATGAGGGAACTTACTGTAAAGGAATATAATTTGGAATAACCCCACTGTTTAATTTACATTCAGATCAATAAGTTATACAAAAAATCCCATGCCAAAAAATTTTCCTTGACAAACTATAAATTTTATAATAATGATAAATTTGGCAAAAAAGGAAGATTACATATATTCTAAAAAAGGAGAAAATTATGGAAATTCTAACCGTATCTCAAGCAGGTAAGTATTGCAAGGTTTCAGCCAAAACGATCATTAATTGGATCGATGCAGGTCATCTTAAGGCTTATAAAACCGTGGGAGGGCATCGCAGGATTAAGAAGGAAGACCTGGATCAGTTCCTGAAAGAGAAAGGAATGCCTCTGCCTGAAGAGGCAAAGGTAGGGGAGAGGAAGAAGATTCTTGTCGTGGATGATGACAAGATCATTGTGGAGACGATTGTCCAGGCCCTTGAAGAAGACGAGTACGGCTATGAGATGATCTCTGCAGCCGATGGCTTTGAAGCAGGCCTTCAGGTAAGCCATTTCAAACCGGATCTTTTGATCCTGGACATCATGATGCCTGACATTAACGGTTACGAGGTCTGTCAGAAGATCAAGTCCAGCCCGGAGACGAAAGACGTCAAGATCATCGTCCTCTCTGCCTATCTCGATGATGAAGCCTTCAAACAGATGAAAGAGTATGGTGCAGATGCATGCTTTTCGAAACCTCTGCCTTTAGAACAGTTGAAGTATGAGGTGGCCAAGCTTTTAGGACTGAAGAGGTGATGAGTTTGAAATAGAAGATACGCAATTTTACAATTGGAGGTAGGTGACAATGAGTTTAGAAGAGAGTTTAAAGAAGAAAAGATTCATCGTGACCTCAGAAGTTCAGCCGCCCATTGGCACAGGTGTCCAGGATCTCATCCGAAACGTGGAGCGAATCCGCGGAAGAATCGACGCCCTGACCGTTCCTGAACTGAAGATCGAGGGACTCGTGACCGATACCATGGGGACTTGTCGTGCCTTGCGGGACCAGAAATTTGAACCGATCCTGCAAACCACGTGTCGTGAGAAGAGTCGAATTGATATCCAGGAACATCTCCTCCGAGCCACTGAGTCGGGAATTGAAAACATTCTCACTTTCACTGAAGATTACCGGATTACCGGAGATAGCCTCCAGGAGATCATGTTTTTTCACGTCGATTCAGGAAAGCTCTTCTCGGTGATCGAAAGCCTCAAAGAGGGACACGACGTTTCGGGCAAGGGAATCTTTCTGAAGCCCAGGTTCTGTGTTGGCTCAGGGATTGACTCCAGTTGGGGAAAGAAGGTCCCTGATCTTGAGCTAAAAGAGATGGAGGAGTTGGTGGGCTTGGGGACTCAATATTTTCTTACCACACCGGTCTTCGATCTCGATTCTTTCAATCAATTTATGGCAAAGGTAGGTCCGATCCGAATCCCTGTGATTGCAGAAGTGATTCTGGTGAGATCGGCAGAGATGGGTCTCTTTCTCAACAAGCATGTCAAACCAAATCTGGTACCGAACCATATCATTGAGAAGCTGGCCAAGGCTCCAGATAAGGAGAAAGCGAGCATTGAGATTATCAGTGATCTTGTGAAGGGGCTTAAAGATCTGTGTCAAGGCGTCCACTTCATTCCCATCGGAGCCGAGGATCGGATTTCCAAATACCTCGATGCCTTAAAACTTTGATGTAGAGAATAAAAGTCTGTTGGTTGAAGGTTAGGGTAAAGTCGTAGACTCGACTCTACGAGAGGCCAGTTTCGTTAAGGGGTCATGTCATTGGTGTTTGATGTCTTTAACCTTAACCCTTTAACCCTAACCCAAACAGGTTTCCTAACCCTAACCCAAAGACTTTTTTCCTGGTTTGTGGGTGATTAAGCTATCGTGAAAATATATTTCATTGGGAGGAGAAGATTATCACTCTATGAGTGCTCAGGAGAATAAAAAAATAGGTGCTGCGTTAGTCGTGGGGGGAGGTATTGCCGGGGTTCAAGCCGCTCTCGATTTAGCCAATTCAGGAATTAAAGTCTATCTCCTTGAGCGGTCCCCGGCGATTGGTGGGAAGATGGCCCAATTGGATAAAACCTTTCCCACCAATGACTGCGCCATGTGCATTGTTTCTCCCAAATTGGTGGAGGCAGGCCGGCATCTCAATATCGAAATCGTCACGAACAGTGAATTGGTCTCCTTAGAAGGAGAGGCTGGGCAGTTCAGGGCGAAGATACGAAGGCATCCGCGCTATGTGGATCTGAAGAAATGCACGGGTTGTAATGATTGCACTGAGGTCTGCCCGATCTTCCTCCCAAATGAATTCAACGAGGGATTGGATCAGAGAAAGGCGATTTACCGGCTCTATCCTCAGGCCGTTCCTAATACCTTCCTTGTCACCAAGCACGGCACCAGTCCTTGCAAGCATACCTGTCCAGCAGAGACGAGCGCTCAAGGCTATGTCGCCCTGATCCAGGCAGGTCGATATAAAGAAGCCCTCGATGTGGTCAAAGAATACAATCCTTTTCCTGCCTCTGTTGGGCGTGTTTGTAACCATCCTTGTGAAGAGAAATGCAATCGAGGAAAGCTCGACAGCCCGGTTTCCATCTGTGCTTTGAAGCGTTTTCTCGCTGATTGGGTATACGAACACCGCGAGGAGTTGGAGAAAGAAGTTCGGAGTTCGGAGTTTGGAGTTTGGAGTCATGAAGATATAGAGCGGCCCAAAGCCAGAATAGCTATTATAGGTGCAGGGCCTGCAGGACTTAGCTGTGCCCATCAACTATCTCGAATGGGCTATCAGGTCACCATCTTTGAAGCCCTTCCTGTGGCGGGCGGGATGATGAGGGTCGGTATTCCCTCCTATCGTCTACCAAGGGATGTTCTTCAGAGGGAGATCGATGAGATTATCCATCATTCGAATGTGGAATTGAAACTGAATACACCCGTTCGAAACATTAATAGCCTCTTTGATGCGGGTTACTCTGCCGTCTTTTTAGCAATGGGTGCCCATGAGGCACAGAAATTGGGGATTGCAGGTGAGGATGCCTCAGGGGTTCACCATGGTGTTCCTTTTCTTCAGGGCGTGAGCCTTGCAGAAAGGCACGGCATCATGGAGGGACTTGAAGACCGATTCATCATCGCCTTTGGAATTCCCATCGCACCCAGAGTGGGAGAGAAAACGATTGTGATCGGTGGTGGAAATGTGGCCATCGACGCCGCAAGGACAGCCTTGAGATTGGGTGCCAAAGAGGTAAGCATCCTCTATCGTCGATCCAGAGATGAGATGCCCGCCAATGCTTGGGAGATTGAAGCTGCAGAAAAAGAAGGGATTGAGATTCAGATTCTCACCGCACCTGTTGAAGTGGTGGTTGAGGAGGGTCATGTAAAGGGCGTCAAATGTGTGAAGATGGAGCTTGGAGAGCCTGATGCTTCAGGCAGAAGAAGGCCTATTCCCATCAAAGACTCGGAATTTATCATTTCTGCGGATACCATGATTGCTGCAGTGGCTCAGGCTCCTGAAATCTCCTTCCTGGATGAGACCCATGGTCTTGAAGTCACACCCAAAGGAACTTTTGCTGTGGATCCACATACCTTAGCCACAAACCGACCCGGTGTGTTCGCAGGAGGAGATGTGGCGAGAGGTCCTTGGATTTTGATACAAGCGATTGCAGATGGCAGACGGGGGGCCCTTTCGATCGACCGTTATTTGAGAGGGGTTCCTCTTCTTACCCCAAGGGAGCAGATCCCTCTTCCAGTGGTTGACCTTGCCAAAGAAGAGATTGACCAGATGATGGAAGAGGGAAAAGTAGATTTAGCTCCCAGGACAAAGATTCCCGAACTTCCGGAGCAAGAGAGGATCAGAGACTTTAGAGAGGTGGAGCTGGTCCTTACGGAGGAACAAGCGAAGCAGGAGGCAGCGCGCTGCCTTGCCTGTGGCATCTGTTCAGAATGCCATCTCTGCGTCCGGGTTTGTAAGCGAGAGGCCATTGATCATCAACAAGCCGATGGGGTGGAGGAAGTAGAGGTGGGATCAGTGATCCTCTCACCTGGCTATGCTCTCTATAGGCCTGAACTCTCACCTGAGCTTGGCTATGGCCGTTATGCCAACGTCGTGACGAGCATGGAGTTTGAAAGAATGCTCAGTGCCTCTGGTCCTTGGGGAGGTCATGTGACAAGGCGATCATCAGATCATCGAGAGCCAGGCAAAATCGCATTTCTCCAGTGTGTGGGATCGAGGGAGAAAGAGCGCGACTACTGCAGTTCGGTGTGCTGCATGTATGCCACCAAAGAGGCGATGCTCGCGATGGAGCACATTCCAGGTGTGGAAATTAAGATCTTCCAGATGGATATGAGAGCCTTTGGGAAAGGGTTCGACGCCTATTTCGAAAGGGGAAAGGAGAAAGGAATCCGGTACATCCCCTGCCGCATTTCTGGCTTGGAAGAAGATCCCGAGACAAAGGATGTCCTCATTCGATATGAAGATTCAAATGATGGTCATTCCATCAAGGAGGAGCGAGTCGATCTGGCGATCCTGAGCATTGGCATGTCTCCTCTTCCAAATATTGACGAGCTGGCGAAGGCTTCTGGTGTCGAGCTCGATGCTCATCAATTCTGCTTCACCCGGGACTTCCATCCGGTCGAAACGAGTCGGCCTGGCGTTTTTGCTTGCGGTGCCTTTACAGAACCGAAAGATATTCCGGATAGCGTGATTCAGGCGAGTGGGGCAGCGGCCAAAGCCCTTTCCATTATTGGAGAAGCCAGGGGGACGCTCGTTCG
>CAZFJD010000012.1:19326-22004 GCA_964518775.1 uncultured Syntrophaceae bacterium | reverse complement strand
TGTCTTTTTCTGGGCCTCGGTTTTGGCTTTGGCCATGGCCTCATCCTCTCGCTTCACATCCTCCAAGGTCTTCGGCTTCACCCTCTCAGGCATCGGCTCCAACCCATACTTCCACTTCAAAAACTCTATCCCCGTCTTGGGATATAAGGCATAAATCAATGTATCACATAGGTCTTTGGCCAAACCCTTCGTCTCCTCCTTCGCCTTCTCCATCTCTGGCTCAATGATATCGGCAGGCCGACACGTAATCGGCTCCTTACCCCTCTTATAACCTTTTAACACCACCTTCTTAATCTCATCTGAGATCTCAACCGGAGGCTTCCCATATAACCCATACACATAATCCTGCGTCTCCATCGACACCATCTTGTACCTCCCAAACAGCACATTGAGCACTGCCTGAACCCCAACAATCTGAGAGGTTGGCGTCACCAGGGGAGGGTAGCCCAGGTCTTTTCTTGTCTTGGGAAGCTCCGCATAGACCTCATCAAGACGATGAATCGCCTTCTGCTGCCTCAGCTGGCTCACCATGTTTGAGGTCATCCCCCCAGGAATCTGATGCATCAAGACATTGGTATCAATCACCGCCATCTTCGTCGTATCCAAAAAGTCCCGATACTTGGGCGCAATCGTCTCTAAATACTCCCCCAATTTCAAGATCTTCCCAAGATCCAACCCCGAATCCCATGGCGTCCCCTCCAAGGCCACAATGATCGGCTCCACCGCAGGCTGTGACGACCTCAACGCAAATGGCGCCATCGCCGTATCAATCACATCCACCCCAGCCTCTACCGCCTTCAAATACGTCATCGACGCCATCCCACTCGTATAATGCGTATGAAGCTGTATCGGGATCCTCACCTTCTCCTTGAGCGCCCTCACCAACTCATACACATCATAAGGAGCCAACAACCCCGCCATGTCCTTAATACACAAAGAATCCGACCCCATCTCCTCAAGAATCCTCGCCTTCTCCAAGTAATACCCAAGATTGTAAACCGGCCCCCCCATCCTCCGCTCCGTCAATGAATAACAGATCGTCCCCTGAATATGTTTACCCACTCTCTTTATCACCTTGAACGCCGTCTCAAAATTACGCTCATCATTGACCGCATCAAAACAACGAAAAATGTCAATCCCCACCTCTGCCGACTTCTCCACAAAGGCCTCCACCAAATCATCCGGATGGTTGCGATAAGCTACCAGATTCTGACCCCGAAGCAACATCTGAAACGGAGTCCTGGGCATCAGTTTCTTCAGGACCCTCACCCTCTCCCAGGGGTCTTCTCCCAAGAACCGATGCGTCACATCAAAGGTCGCTCCTCCCCACATCTCCACCGAATGAAACCCCACCTTATCCAACTCCTCCGCAATCGGCACCATGTCCTCTGTCCTCATCCGAGTCGCCAATGACGACTGATGCCCATCCCGAAACGTCGTGTCCGTAATCTTAATTGGCTTCTTTGGTATCTTGTCCATCCCTTCCATCTTGTCTCCCCCTTTTTGGAAATCTCAAGAAAAAGATTGTGAAATTGTTTCTATATCCCTTGCGATATGATCAGTAAATCTGTTAACATATTGGGAAAATTTTTTCAAACGAGGAATTTGAAACGAATTCAACCTCAATTTCTCTTGACAAAAAATTTTATTTTCATATATTTATCTCTTTAAATTCATTAATTTAATGAAAATGAAATGCTTACCTTAAAATTGGATGAAATCCCTGACGAAGGGCTGGATCTCAAGTGGACAGAGGAGAGGGATTCCCTGCTGTCCTATTTTGAAAACTTCTCCCAAATTGATTTCGACTTCGAAACTCCACTTCTCTCAGAGGTTAAAATTTCGAGGGCCGGCCAGTCTGTCTTAATGAGGGGGAAGGTGGAAACGAATCTGAGGTTGCAGTGTGTGAGGTGTCTGAAAGAGTTCTCGTACCCCCTCTCTTCAGGTTTTGAACTTACGCTCCACCCTTTAAAGAGCGCCTCCTTGAATGAGGAGATGGAATTAGAGACAGAGGACATGGAATCAAGTTTCTTTGAGGGAGGGGAGATCCACCTCTCCGAAATCGCCTGCGAACAGATCTTTTTGGAGGTTCCTTACCAGCCCGTCTGCCGCGAGGAATGCAAAGGACTCTGCCCGGTTTGCGGAAAAGACCTCAACCTCTCTTCTTGCGGATGCGTGAAGGAGGAATTCGCATCGAGTTTCTCCGCCCTCAAAAAGTTGAAGTTTGACTCATGATGGAGAAATGAGTTTAGAGTTAAGAATTTAGAGTTGAAAATTTAGAAAATAAAGAATTAAAATTTCCAATTCATGACTCTCAATTCATAATTTATAGATTGTCATTCACAATTCACCATCAAAATCTTGAAAAGAAAGGATGTCTAAGTATGGGGGTTCCAAAACGGAGGCACTCGTCATCAAGAAGGGGTAAGCGTCGAGCTCATGATAAATTGATTCCTCCTACTTTCTCTCTTTGTCCCCAATGCCATGAACCTCTGCTGCCTCATCATATCTGTGGGCACTGCGGATATTACAAGGGGAAGGAGATCATCGCGGCCGAAGAGGAGAAATAAACCTGCACCTACAGAAAGTGCGTATTAATGATTACTTAAGGAGTCGGTAATTGACAAGACATAGCGTCATTCCCGCGAAAGCGGGAATCCACGAAAAAAGACTGGATT
>CAZFJD010000012.1:15481-19316 GCA_964518775.1 uncultured Syntrophaceae bacterium | reverse complement strand
ATTCTCATCTTATACCTTCCGTTTTCATCCTCTTAACCATTTCCCCCGCACTTATAGAAAGTGCGGGGGAAATGGTTAAGAGGATGAAAACGGAAGGTATAAGATGAGAATTGCAGTCGATGCCATGGGAGGGGATTTTGCTCCTCAAACCATTGTGGAGGGAGCCTTTCTGGCTTCGAAAAATTATAACATGAAGGTGGTCTTAGTTGGAGATGAAGACCAGGTGAGTAAAGAACTATCGAAATATCCTACCTCGAAGCTTCCCATTTACATTCATCATGCTTCACATGTGGTGGCCATGCATGACTCTCCCTCCGTCGTCCTTCGAAGGATGAAAGACACCTCCATCAAGGTCGCCCTCGATTTAGCCCAGGAAGGGCAGGTGAGCGGTGTGGTCTCCGCAGGAAATTCAGGAGCGGCAATGGCCCTGGCCATGTACATTTTTAAGAAGCTGGAGGGTGTGGACCGACCTGCTATTGCCACGATCCACCCAAGCACAAAAGGCTCCACTGTCCTCATCGATTCGGGTGGCAATGTGGATTGCAAGCCTTCTCATCTCCTTCAGTTCGCCATCATGGGCGACGCCTATGCAAAGTACATCCTGGGAAAGGATGAACCGAGAATTGGTTTGTTGAGCAATGGGGAGGAAGAAGGCAAGGGGAACGAACTGACCAGAGAAGCTCACGAGATTATTTCAAACACCGATATGAACTACATTGGCTACGTGGAAGGCCGGGATCTCAATAGTGGGGAAGTGGACGTGATCGTCTGTGATGGGTTTGTAGGAAATGTGGCGCTCAAGATCAGCGAAGGCCTTTGGGAAACGATCCACGCTATTCTCAAAGGAGAGGCGAAGGACAACATAAGGGCCCGGGTGGCTTATTTCCTCATGAAGCGGGCGATTCGCCGCCTGGAGAAGAGGTTGGAGTATTCCGAGTATGGAGGAGCTCCACTATTGGGGATCAACGGAAACTGTGTCATCTGCCATGGTGCATCGAATGCCAAAGCCATTATGAATGCGATCGTTTTGGCCTCAAATCTGGCAAAGAATAAACTGAATGAGCATCTCACACAGGAACTTGAGGAGAAACAACATCTGATGCGCCTTGGCCAAAAGAACCAGGAGAGGGTGAAAGAGCCGATCAAAGCGGTTCAGTGATTCTGATAGAAGATGGATGGGAGGGACATCGATTGGACTACTTTCTAACCGCGGAGCAAAAGATAATTCAAGATCTCGCCCGAAAGATTGCCGTTGAGAAAGTCATACCGGTCCGGGCCGAATTGGACGAAAAGGAGGAGTTTCCTTGGGAGATCATGAAGATCTGCGCGGAGGCAGGTCTTTTTGGCGTCTCCATCCCTGAGGAGTATGGCGGTTTCGGAGGAGGTGTTCTGGAGAACTGCCTGGCTGTTGAGGAATTGAGTCGGGTCTGCATGGGTGTCTCTGTCAGTTATGCAGGGAGCGGTTTAGGTGCCCATCCGATCATGCTTTATGGCAGTTTTGAACAAAAGAAGAGATACCTTCCAGATATTGCCAAAGGGAAGAGATTGGCCGCTTTCGGGTTGACAGAAGCCGATGCCGGAAGTGATGCAAGCGCGATACGAACAACGGCGACACGCACTGAGGGGGGTTACCTTCTGAACGGAACAAAACAGTGGATTACCAACGGAGGCGAGGCGGAGGTCTACTCCATTATTGCGATGACCGATCGATCGAAAGGCCCAAGGGGAGCAAGCGCGCTTATTGTGGAAAAAGGAACTCCAGGCTTCGCCTTTGGAAAGAAGGAGAAGAAGATGGGGATCCGAGCCTCTGCAACCCGTGAGCTGGTCTTCCAGGATTGTTTCGTTCCAAAGGAAAATTTGATCGGAAGAGAGGGGATGGGGTTCATCGTCACCATGAGAACGTTTGATCGTACCCGACCCGGAGTAGGGGCGCAAGGGGTGGGACTGGCGCAGGGAGCCCTCGATGAAGCAGTCCGCTATGCTCGGGAACGGGAACAGTTTGGAAAGAAGATCATCTCTTTCCAAGCGGTCCAACACATATTGGCCGATATGGCAACACAGGTGGAGGCCGCAAGAGCCTTGGTCTATTCTGTCGCCCGCTACATTGACCAGTCCGATAACCCAAAAGAGATTTCGAAAGTTTCGGGAATGGCGAAGGTATTCGCCAGTGATACCGCCATGAAGGTCACGACAGATGCCGTTCAGATCTTTGGAGGCTATGGATACATGAGAGAGTACCCCGTGGAGAAGATGATGCGGGATGCCAAGATCCTCCAGATTTATGAAGGAACCAACCAGATTCAACGAAACGTGATCGGCCAAGAGTTGATCAAAGAGTATGCTGGGAGGAAATAGGGAATACCTTTAGAAAGGAATGGTCTTTGTCGATGGGTAAGGGCAAAGATGCCAGTTTAGACAGCAGGTTAAGTATTCGGTCTTAAAGATTTAACCTTACCTTTTTACGTAACCGAAACCGGCATCCTGACCTTAACCTTAACCCAAAAACATTATGAAAAGGATAGCTTTTGTTTTCCCTGGACAGGGCTCTCAATATGTGGGAATGGGAAAAGAACTCCACGATAACTTCGGGGTTGCGAGAGAGGTCTTTGAGGAGGCGGATGACACCCTCAGCTTCTCCATCTCTGGCCTCTGTTTTAAAGGGCCAGAAGAGGAATTGAAGCTGACGGAGAATACCCAACCTGCCGTTCTGACGACGAGCATCGCTGTCCTTAGGGTGCTCCAAGCAGAAAAAGGGATGAATCCCCAGCTCGCCGCAGGACATAGCCTGGGAGAATACAGCGCCCTGGTGGCGTCCGGGGGACTCAGCTTTGCGGAAGCGGTGAAAACCGTGCGCCTTCGCGGAAGGTTTATGCAGGAGGCTGTGCCGGTAGGAGAAGGAGCCATGGCTGCCGTTCTCGGAATGGAGCGGGAGGAGGTCGAAAAGCTCTGTGAGGAGACTGCAGATAGAGAGGTTCTCTCGCCTGCGAATTTTAACTGTCCGGGTCAAATGGTTATCGCAGGACATTCAGGAGCGGTGCAACGGGCGATCGAAAAGGTAAGGCAGAATGGAAAGAAAGCGGTCTTGCTTCCCGTGAGCGCACCATTCCATTCTCCTTTAATGAAGCCTGCAGCAGATCGTTTGGAGAAGGCATTGGAAGAAATTTCTGTAAAAGATCTTCGTATCCCTGTGGTGACGAATGTCGAGGCGGAGATCAATACCTTGAAGCATAGGGTAAAAGCGCTATTAGTGGCTCAAGTGTCGAGTCCTGTCCGCTGGGAAGAGTCCATGCGGAGAATGATTGGAGAGGGGATCGAAAAGGTACTTGAGGTAGGGCCCGGAAAAGTGCTTTCCGGTTTAATGAAACGGATCAACCAGAACATAGAAACTGCGAATGTGGAAGATCTGCAAACTCTAAAAAAGATTTCATCATAACATGGAAGAATTGGAACTGAAGGGAAAAGTGGGTTTGGTGACCGGCGCAGCCCAGGGAATCGGAAGGGCTGTTGCGCTGCTCCTTGCGCAAAAAGGGGCTGACATCGTTGTTTCAGATATCAATCTCGAAAAGGCTGAAGAGACAGCAAAGGAGATTGAGGCGATCGGTCGAAAGGCCATGGCCATCAGAGTAGATGTGGCCAACGCAAATGATGTGGAGCGTATGGTGGAAGCCGTTTTGGGAAGATTCGGCCAAATTGATATCCTGGTGAACAACGCCGGGATCGCTCGGGACAAACTCGTTCTAAGGATGACCGAGGAAGACTGGGATGCTGTTCTTAATGTCAATCTGAAAGGAACTTTCAATTGTACGAAGGTGGTTATCCGGCACATGTCCAAGCA
>CAZFJD010000012.1:7585-15471 GCA_964518775.1 uncultured Syntrophaceae bacterium | reverse complement strand
GAGGAAAGATCGTCAACATCGCCTCGGTCTCTGGAGAAATGGGGAACGTGGGCCAGGCGAACTATTCCGCTTCAAAGGCAGGCGTGATCGGATTTACGAAAACGATTGCCCGAGAGTTTGCTCAGAGGGGCATTAATGTCAATGCGATCGCTCCGGGCTATATTGAGACACCGATGACTGATGCCCTTCCGGAGAAGGCAAAAGAGGAATTGAGAAGGTTGATTCCCATGGACCGTTTGGGCCGACCCGAGGATGTGGCAGAAGCCGTATTCTTTCTTGTTTCAGAGGCGTCGAGTTACATTACCGGACAGGTCCTGAACGTTAATGGTGGAATCTATATGTAAAAGAGAAAATTCGAATATCGAAATCCGAAACAAAGATGTTAAATCCTAAACTCGAAACCCTAAACTCTAAACAAACTCAAATGTCCAAAACACAAAACTCAAAACCGTATAGCCTTTTGACCCATTCGGCGGCGCCAAGCCCCGCCCTTCAGGGCGGGGTGTAAAGCACCGCTCAGGGTCAATCCTGAGCAAGCCCCAGCATTTATGCTGGGGAGTCGAAGGGTTGACTTTTAGATTTTGGATTTGTTTAGGATTTAGAGTTTAGAGTTTAAACCGTTTCGAATTTCGTGCTTAGAATTTAATCCATTGAGGGAGGTGATTTCATGTCCAATAATGTTGAGAAGAGGGTCAAGGAAATCATTGTAGAACAGTTGGGTGTGAATGAAAGCGAAGTGACGGTCGAGGCCAAATTCGTCGATGACTTAGGAGCGGATTCCCTCGACCTGGTCGAACTGGTCATGGCTCTGGAGGAGGAGTACAACATGGAAATTTCCGACGAGGATGCAGAAAAGATCCTGACCGTCGGCGATGCCATCGAATATATCCAGAGCCACATCGCTGCGTAAACGTGGGGCTTAACGTAGCTGAAGGAGGGTTGGTTTTTTGAGAAGAAGGGTTTTAGTCACAGGGGTGGGGTTGGTGGTTCCCACCGGGATTGGAACTGAAACGGCATGGAAGAACATCTGTGAGGGAAAGTCAGGCATTGGTCCTTTGACCCGGTTCGATCCCAACGGATTCGAGACGAGAATTGCAGCTGAAGTGAAAGGTTTTAATCCGGAGGCATACATTGAGAAGAAAGAGATCAAAAAAATGGATCTCTTCATCCAGTATGCCTTGGCTGCTACGAAAGAAGCCTTAGAGGATTCCCAGTTGAAAGTCACACCGGAGAATTGTGACCGAATTGGTGTGATCGTTGGTACAGGATTGGGCGGATTGCCCACCCTCGAAAAATATCACCAAATCCTTTTGGAAAGAGGGCCGAGCCGAATCTCACCTTTTTTTATCCCAATGCTCATTGCGAATTTGGCCTCAGGGCAGATTGCCATCCATTTCGGAGCAAAGGGGCCGAATACCTGTATGGTGACGGCTTGTGCCACAGGGGGGCATTGCATCGGAGATGCCTTTCGAGCCATTGTCTATGGAGATGCAGACGCCATCATCGCCGGAGGGACCGAAGCGAACATTACTCCTCTGACTGTGGCCGGGTTCAATGCGATGAAGGCCCTCTCAACTCGAAACGAAGAGCCAGAGAAGGCCTGCCGACCCTTTGAGAAGAATCGGGATGGATTTGTCGTCGCAGAGGGTGCCGGAATCGTCATCTTAGAAGAACTTGAATTCGCATTGAAGCGAGGATCAAAGATCTATGGGGAATTGATCGGCTATGGATATACAGGCGATGCCTATCATATGACTGCACCTCCTCCTGAAGGGGAAGGAGCTGCACGATGCATGCAAATGGCGATTAAAGATGCAGGCATCAGGCCAGAGGATGTCGACCACATCAATGCCCATGGAACCTCTACTCCCCTCAACGACCTCACCGAGACCCAAGCGATTAAGACAGTTTTTGGCCAACATGCCAAAAAGGTAGCCATCAGTGCAACCAAATCGATGACTGGTCATCTCCTTGGGGCCGCAGGTAGCACGGAAGCCATCTTTACTCTCTTAGCCATTCGAGATAGCATCCTCCCGCCTACGATCAACTATGAAGTCCCGGATCCGGAGTGCGATCTCGATTATGTCCCCAATGTGGCAAGGCGGCAACCTTTGACAGTAGCCATGTCCAACGCCTTTGGATTTGGCGGAACCAACGCCACGCTCATCTTTAGAAAATTCTCAGGATAGGACGATGCAGATCGGTTTAGCGTGTGATCACGGCGGCTTCGAACTCAAAGAAGAGATAAAAGCCCTCTTGAGATCGATCGATGTCGAACCGATCGATATGGGGACGTTTAGCGAAGATTCGGTCGATTATCCAGACTTTGGTATCTTGGTAGCTGAGAAGGTATCGAGCGGGGAGTTGGAAAGAGGGATCCTCATCTGCGGGACTGGGATTGGGATGTCGATCTTAGCCAATAAATTTCCAAGGGTGAGAGCCGCCCTGGCGAATGATCTTTATTCCTGTCGATGCAGTAGAGAACACAATGATTCCAATATCTTAGTGATCGGTGGCCGAATCGTCGGAAAAGATCTGGCAAAAGAGATTGTGAAGGTGTGGCTTGACACCCCTTTTGAAGGGGGGAGACATAAAAGGCGTGTGGAGAAAATAGAGGCCCTTGAAAAGAAAAACTTTAAAAAGTTAAGCTCCAAATCCCAAGGTTATTAGATCATTAGGTCAATAAGTGATCTGTTATTGAGTGACTTAATGACTCAGTGACTTAATGACCAAGAAAGATTGGAATTTGGGATTTGCAATTTGAACATATCCTCTTGATGGCTCACCCTTGAAACAGAGAGAGAAAAGAAAGGTTCATTCCCCTCGTCCCTCTTGGGAAGAATACTTCATGGACATCACCCATCTTGTAGCCAAGCGCTCCACCTGCCTTCGAAGGCAGGTGGGAGCCATCCTCGTTAAAGACAAAAAGATTTTGGCCACAGGTTATAATGGTGCTCCTTCCCGATTAGAACACTGCCTTGATATCGGCTGCCTCCGGCAGAAACGGAGTATCCCCTCTGGAGAACGTCACGAACTCTGCCGGGGCCTTCATGCAGAACAGAATGCGATCATTCAAGCCGCTTACCATGGGGTGGGGATTCGTGGCGCCACCCTCTACTGTACGAATCATCCCTGCATTATCTGTTCAAAGATGCTTATCAATGCCGGCATTGAGAGGATTGTCTTTGAGGAAGGCTATGCGGATGCCCTCGCTAAAGAGATGTTGAAAGAATCAGGGATCGAAGTCGAAAAAATGAACAGAAGGTCGAAAGTGGAAGGTAGAAAGTAGAAGATAGGCATAAAAAAATCCACTCTCTACTTTCCACGCTCAACTATCGAACCATATGAAATGTCCTTTCTGCAACCATTCTGAAAGTAAGGTGGTCGATTCTCGTCTTGGCAAGGATAAGGATACGATTCGGCGAAGAAGGGAGTGTCTCAGTTGTAAGAAGCGATTTACGACATGTGAGAGACCAGAGGATGCCCTTCCGTTGGTCGTCAAGAAGGATGGTAGAAGAGAACCTTTCAATCGCCTCAAGATCTTCAACGGTCTGAAAAAGGCCTGTGAAAAGAGGTCGATCAGCATCAATTTGATTGAGAAGATCGTCAATCGCATTGAGCTCTATTTTCAAGAAAAAGGGGAAAAGGAGGTCAAGAGTTCTGAGATCGGAGAGAAGGTGATGGAGGAACTCCATCGGTTAGATGGCGTGGCCTATGTCCGTTTTGCCTCTGTCTACCGACAGTTTAAAGATATTCAAGAGTTCATGGATGAGCTAAAGGAGCTTCTCGGGAATAAAGAAGAGGCCAAAAAGAAATAAAAGTCAATCGGTTAGAGGTTAAGATGCCGGTTTGGTCATTCGGTTACGATGTTCGTCTTTGAAACTCTTTAACCGTAACCCTTTGACGATTTACGATACGGGCTTCGTCACCGTAACCGGAATACCATCTTTGTGAAATCTACAATGAAGGATGATGAACACTGGATGAAAAGGGCTCTCCATCTTGCAGAAAAGGGGAGGGGACGGACCTCGCCCAATCCCATGGTTGGTGCTGTTCTCGTCAAAGATGGTAAGGTTGTAGGAGAAGGATACCATATCAAGGCAGGAGCCGATCATGCCGAAATTACTGCCCTAAGGCAGGCCGGGGAAGAAGCCAGAGGAGCTACCCTCTATCTTAACCTGGAGCCGTGCACCCATTACGGGAAAACCCCCCCTTGTGCACCTGCAGTGATCCAAGCAGAAGTGAAACGGGTTGTGATTGGCATGGAAGATCCCAATCCCCTTGTCAGGGGAAGGGGTGTGGAAAGCCTGAAAGGCGCGGGCATCGATGTGGATGTAGGGATTTTGGAAAAAGAATGCAGAGGATTGAACGAGGCCTTTTGCAAATACATTATGAAGAAAGAGCCGTTCGTTATTCTCAAGGTGGCTGCCTCACTCGACGGGAGAATTGCAGTGAGGGATGGCGATTCCAAATGGATCTCAGGGGAGCTTTCAAGGCGTTTTGTTCACCGGATGAGAGACCAAACGGATGGGGTAGTCGTCGGCATTGGTACAGTGTTGAGGGATGACCCCATATTAACGGCCCGGATCAAAAAGGGAAGAGACCCTTATCGCATCATTTTGGACAGTAGGCTCCGGATTCCAGAAGAGGCAAAGGTGATTGAAAATTCTCCCTCGAAAGCGATCATTGTCACGACCGAGCTTGCAGCAAGAGATCGGGTCCAAAAGTTAGAGAAGAAGGGTATCCGAATCCTGATCGTCGATTCGAAAGAAGGAAGGGTCGATTTGAAGGCCTGTCTTTCTAAACTTGGAGAAATGGGAATGATGAGCCTGCTGGTGGAGGGCGGAAGCCGGATCAATGGTGCGTTTCTGGATGAGGGGCTGATCGATAAAATCTTCCTCTTCCTCTCTCCTAAATTGATCGGTGATGGGGAGGCACCAGGAATCTTTGGTGGGGTTGGAAAAAGAGCCCTTAAGGAAGCGTTTCCTCTGAATAGAGTCAGGGTGAAGAGGATTGGAGAGGACATCCTCGTCGAAGGGTATTTAAATTCCAATGTCAAATGTCAAAGGACAAATGCCAAATGAAATCCAAAGTTCAAATTTCAAGAAAAACATTGTGACATTGTTCCAGGATTCGACTCTTCTGGAATTATGCTTTTGGATTTTGAACTTTGACATTCCTTTGACATTTGGATTTTGGTATTTGTGATTATGTTTGGAAATTCATTATGTTTACAGGAATCATAGAGGATAAGGGGAAGATCTTGACAGTGGAGCACCGAGGTCAGGGGAAGAAGGTTACCTTGGAATTGCCCATCGATTTGACAGAGGTGCAACTCGGTGATAGTATTAATGTAAATGGCGTCTGTCTGACCGTTACCAAGAAGAGAAAGCAGGTAATCGGTGTTGATCTGTCGCCCGAAACCCTCCAAAAGACTACCCTGGGCGAGTTAAGAGAGGGGGATCAAGTTAATCTGGAGAGGGCATTAAGACTGAGTGACCGTCTGGGAGGCCATATTGTAACAGGACACGCCGATGGTATTGGGGTGATTACAGGGAGAAGAGAAGAGGGCGATTTTCTCCATCTGAAAATACGAATTCCAGAATCCGTAGGTAAGTATGTTGTCCCAAAAGGATCTATTGCCATCGACGGGATCAGCTTGACCGTAAACGAGTATAGGGAAGGGGAGTTCAATATCACCCTCATCCCTTATACCCTCGAAAAGACAACCCTTATCCAAAAGAAAATAGGGGATCATGTCAATGTCGAAGCGGATATTTTAGGAAAATATGTTGAGAAGATGGTGAAACAGGGAGATGAGAAGTCAAAAGGTGTGGATCTTTCTTTTTTAAAGGAGCATGGTTTTATTGAAAGTGAACCCCGTTAGATAGGACAGGGCTTTCTAACGGAGTGAACGAGGAGTCATATGGTCAGCACCATTGAAGAGGGATTAGAGGACATCCGCCAAGGAAAGATGGTGATCTTGGTGGATGATGAAGATCGTGAGAACGAAGGTGATCTTACGATGGCGGCGGAGAAGGTGACGCCTGAGGCCATCAATTTTATGGCAAAATATGGAAGGGGACTGATCTGTCTTTCATTAACAGAAGCGAGGCTCAATGAGCTCCGCCTCCCCATGATGGTCTTTGAAAATACATCAAGATTTCAGACTGCCTTTACGATTTCGATCGATGCCCGTCGGGGAGTGACGACAGGCATCTCGGCAGCCGACCGCGCATGTACCATTTTGACTGCCATCGATGATGAGACCAAACCAGAGGATTTGGTTGCCCCTGGTCATATCTTTCCTTTAAAAGCAAGAGAGGGCGGAGTTTTAGTGCGGACAGGTCAGACTGAAGGATCGGTCGATCTCGCAAGGTTAGCAGGCCTTAAGCCGGCCGGAGTGATCTGTGAGATCATGAAGGATGACGGAACCATGGCCAGGATGCCAGACCTGCAAATCTTTGCCAAAGAACATGGTTTGAAGATCGTTACGATCGCTGACCTGATCAAATATCGACTCAGTAAGGAGTCACTGGTTCGACGGATTGCAACGGCCACACTTCCCACGAAATATGGGGGGTTGTTTACGGCCATCGCATACGAAAACGATATCGATTCCTATCACCATATTGCTCTGGTCAAAGGAGAGATTGGTCTGGAAGATAAGGTCCTGGTGAGGGTGCATTCGCAATGCTTGACCGGTGATGTGTTCGGATCGAAAAGATGTGACTGCGAGGAACAGCTCCATACCGCCATGGCTATGGTTGACAAAGAGGGCAAGGGCGTCATCGTCTATATGAGGCAAGAGGGAAGAGGGATTGGGTTGGTTAATAAATTGAGGGCCTATTGCCTTCAAGATCAAGGTAAGGATACGGTAGAGGCCAACGAGGAACTGGGATTCAAGGCCGATATGAGGGACTACGGGATCGGGGCTCAAATTCTTGTCGATTTAGGCCTCCATAAAATTCGGCTCATGACGAACAACCCTCGAAAGATTATCGGCTTAGAGGGATACGGAATTGAAGTGGTCGAGAGGGTTCCCATCGAGACAAGACCTCACCAGGAGAACATCGAATACCTGAAAGCTAAAGCGAGGAAGATGGGCCACCTGCTCTCGATCAAAACAGGCGAATAGCCCATTCAATTCCCAATGTAAAATGTGAAATGGAAATTGAAAAAGGGAAAAATATTTTTAATTTATTTTTGTTTTCAAAGGAGGATGAAGATGGCCAAAACCCTGGAAGGCAAATTAGTGGCGAAGGGACTCAAGTTCGGGATCGTGGTGAGCCGGTTCAATAACTTCATCAGTGACCGACTTCTGGAGGGTGCATTGGATGCCCTGAGACGAAACGGCGCCGAAGAGGCTGATTGTGTCGTGGTTCGGGTTCCGGGAGCCTTTGAGATTCCTCTGGCTGCCAAGAAGTTGGTCAGAAGCGGCCGATACGATGCGGTCATCTGCCTCGGTTCTGTGATCCGCGGAGCGACGCCCCATTTTGCCTACATCGCCACTGAAGTGACCAAGGGAATTGCAAGCCTCACTTTGGAGAGTGAGATCCCAGTGGCGTTTGGGGTTTTGACTACCGATACCATTGAACAGGCGATTGAACGAGCAGGGACCAAGATCGGGAATAAAGGTTTCGATGCTGCCATGTCAGCCATCGAAATGGCCAATCTCCTGAAGGAGATTGGAAAGGGATAACCATCGTTTTGAGGAAAAGTCGGTTCGACTCGATTCCAAGAAGAAAATCGAGGGAGTTTGCGCTCCAGGTTCTTTATCAATTAGATATTACCAAGAAAGACGCCGCCGCAGCTCTTACTCAATTCCAGGAACATTTTTTGCCCAACGGGAAGGGCGATGAGTTTTTTAAACGTCTTGTCCTGGG